>NZ_FR892621.1:8896-18398 GCF_000436015.1 Prevotella sp. CAG:592
CAACGCAGCCGCCAATGCCACTATCGTAGCAAAGAACGATTCAAAGATTGAATTCGATGAGTTGCGCACGGTGCCATTCGTTGAAAAAACCGACGATGGCAGCGACCGCGAGTGCGAGATGGTAGTGAGCCGTCTGGCTGAAATCCGCTTCATCGATCCACATACAGGCATCACGCTTTCTTCTATGAACGTGCCTTACGGTAGCTCGCTCTACCACAAGGCAGGCGATGTGCTCGCCAAGGGTGAGGTAATCGCCAAGTGGGACCCATTCAACGCCGTCATCGTTACAGAGTATGCCGGTACGCTGAAGTTCCGCGACGTTATCGAGGGCGTTACCTACCATTCAGAGACCGACGATACCACCGGACTTACCGAGACCATCATCACCGAGTCTAAGGACAAGAGCAAGGTGCCAACCTGCGACATCATAGATGAGAACGGCGAGGTGATTGGAACATACAACCTCCCTGTGGGTGGTCACGTTGTGGTGGTAGACGGTCAGAAGGTGGCAACCGGTGTCACTCTCGTCAAGATTCCACGTTCTGTCGGCAAGGCAGGAGATATCACGGGAGGTCTCCCACGAGTAACAGAGCTCTTCGAGGCCCGCAACCCATCCAACCCTGCTGTAGTGTCAGAAATCGACGGTGAGGTTACAATGGGCAAGGTAAAGCGTGGTAACCGTGAGATCATCGTTACATCGAAGACTGGCGAGCAGCGTAAATATCTCGTTTCGCTCTCTAAGCAGATTCTTGTGCAGGAGCACGACGCCGTACGCGCCGGAACACCGCTCTCCGACGGTTCTATCACCCCTGGCGATATCCTCGCCATCAAGGGTCCTACCGCCGTTCAGGAGTACATCGTCAACGAGGTACAGGACGTTTACCGTCTGCAGGGTGTGAAGATCAACGACAAGCACTTCGAGATCATCGTTCGTCAGATGATGCGTAAGGTTCAGATCAACGATCCGGGCGATACCACGTTCCTCGAGCAGCAGATGGTTGACAAGCTCGACTTCGCTGAGGAGAACGACCGCATCTGGGGCAAGAAGGTTGTAGTGGATGCTGGCGACAGCGACACACTCCAGAAGGGACAGATCATTACAGCCCGTCGTCTGCGCGACGAGAACTCAAGTCTGAAGCGCCGCGACCTCAAGCTCGTTCAGGTGCGTGATGCAGTGGCTGCTACATCTACTCAGATTCTCCAGGGTATCACACGTGCTGCCCTCCAGACCAAGAGCTTCATGTCGGCAGCATCCTTCCAGGAGACTACCAAGGTGCTCAACGAGGCTGCTATCCGCGGTAAGGTAGACCGTCTTGAGGGTATGAAGGAGAACGTTATCTGCGGTCACCTCATCCCTGCCGGTACTGGTCTTCGCGAGTTTGAGAAAATCATCGTTGGTTCTCAGGAGGAGCACGACCGTATGCAGGCAAACCGCAAGAACGTAATCGACTACTCCGACAAGCAGACCATTGAGGAGAACTAATTCTGACTATACATGATTAAGAGAAGGGTGGACCACAGCTTCCGCTATTCTCTTTCTGAAAACAATAAACGCTATGAGGGCTGTCCTGTTGATATGGGACAGCCCTCATCGTGTTTTCGCATGTCATTATTCGTAATTGTATAAAGTGATAGCAAGATAGTTCCATATCCAGTCTGATGTTAAGGTCAGACTTGGGGCTTAGGAGATTGTTTTATTCGAAAATAAAACGGCATGTAGGGAGATTTCTGATTTCTCCTTCATGCCGCTTTTCCTTGTATGAGATGTTGTTTCAATAATCTGTTTCACTCCTTTCTCGCATATGGTTTAATTCAATAAATATCTTTTACACGAAGTTTATACCCGTTTTTGCATAAAATTTGTGCAGTTTCCTTCAAATTCTGCATTAATCTCGTGCAGATTCCTTTGAAAACTGCATCAATCTCGTGCAGATTCTGAATTCCGGCTTGATTAAATGAAAGTCTTAAGACTATTCATTTTGTATTACAATCGGATTTTTTGATAAAATCCTCACGTTCGGAACTGTGAATAAATTCCCATTTCTCTCACTCAATCGAATTTTTGGATTATCTTTGCAAAGACATAGAAAACACAGGAAACCTAAGTTGGAATACAGAAAACATAATATCACATGAATATAGACAGAAGAATACGCAAAAGAGTGAAGACACTCGCCATGAGCCTTGTCCTCACCTTTGCCGTGGCCACGCCGCAGGGCAAGGCGTCAGCACAGGGCATACTGCCCAAACCACAGTCGTATGCGCCAGCCAAAGGCACATTCCATACCCGTGGCAGACAAGTGAGAGTGGAGAACAGGGTGGGGGACATCGCCCGCAACATCTATTCCGAGCCATGGATGGCTGCCAGCAAGGGAGGCGCCCGTCAGGTGATGATATTCGACAGACTGTCTCCAAAGTCGATAGCCGGACTGACGCTGAAAGACGGTGCTGAGGCCGAAGCCTACCAACTGCATGTTTCTCCCGACACCATCCTTATCCGAGCCGCCAGTGCCGACGGCTTCCGTCTGGCTTGGGCTACGGTGAGACAGTTGACTACGAAGAAGGGAGTGGCATGCTGCGATGTGGTTGACGCACCGGCATACAAGTGGCGTTCGATGATGCTCGATGTGTCGCGCCATTTCCGTTCCATCGACTTCCTGAAGCGTCAGATCGACGCCATGGCGCGATATAAGTTCAACCGCCTGCATCTGCATCTCACCGATGCCGCCGGATGGCGAATAGAGATAAAGCGATACCCCCGGCTCACCAACCTCGCCGCTTGGCGTCCCTATGCCACATGGCAGGAGTGGACCGACAACGGCGGAAAATACGTGGAGGAGGGCACACCGGGAGCCTACGGCGGATATTACACCCAGGACCAGCTGCGTGAGCTCGTAAGCTATGCCGCCGACCGGGGCATAACGATAGTGCCGGAGATAGAGATGCCGGGACACTCAGAAGAAGTGCTCGCCGCCTATCCCGAACTGTCATGCTCCCATGAGCCATACAAGGATTCCGACCTGTGTCCCGGCAGTGTGGCAACATACGATTTCATGGAGAACGTGCTCCTTGAGGTGATGGACATATTCCCTTCGGAATATATCCACGTGGGAGGCGACGAGGCGGTGATGAAAGCCTGGGACAACTGTCTGCTCTGCCAGCGCATGATGAAAGAGCTGCATACCGACAAGGCAGGACTGCAGGCACATCTCATCACCCACTTCGGCAATTTCCTCAATGCCCACGGCAGACGTCTCGTGGGATGGGACGAGGTGATAGCCTCCTGTCTCGCTCCCAATACCACAGTGATGGTGTGGCGAGAGACCGACCTGGCACGCAAGGCTATCGAGCACGGCTACGATGTGGTGCTCTCGCCGGGCGACTACTGCTATATCGACAGATATCAGGATGCTCCTATCACCCAGCCCACGGCGATGGGCGGATACCTCACACTCAAGAAGATGTATGACTACGTGCCGGGCGATGACCTCACCGCCGACGAGCGCCGCCATATCACGGGCTTGCAGGCTAACCTGTGGGCAGAATACATACCGTCTGACGAGCAGATGGAGTATATGTTCTGGCCACGTGCTATGGCGATAGCCGAGATAGGATGGAACGGGGCAGAGAAGAAAGACTATGCCGATTTCCACCGTCGTGCCTTGGCAGAGTGTGACACGGTGAGGGCTATGGGAATCCACGCCTTCGACCTTCGTCATGAGATTGGCGAGCGCAAGGAGTCGTTCACTCCCGTAAAACATAAGGCTCGCGGCTGCCGTGTGACCTACAACACACCGTTGCATCCCAAATACACTGCCGGTGGCGAACAGGCGCTTGTTGACGGAGTGCGTGGCGGCTGGACCTATGCCGACAAGAAATGGCAAGGCTTCACAGGCACCGAGGGATGGTGTCTCGACGTGACGATAGACATGGGCAGCATACAGAAGCTGCATGAGGTGTCGGCGGTATTTATGCAGTCGCTCGGTCCGTGGATTTATTATCCTACCAAATATCGGGTGTCTTTGAGCGAAGACGGCAAGACATTCACCCAGGTGTATTCTCAAGACCAGCCGCAGCGCGACCCCTGTCGTGTTGGCTACCGCACTCAGGCATGGCATGGCAGCCGGAAGGCACGCTACGTGAGAGTGCAGGGCAGCTGCGACACCGAATTCGGATGGCTCTTCACCGATGAAATCGTGGTGAGATAAAAACAGCCTGATGACCGATTGGGAGTTAAGCACAATCGGTCATCAGGACTTGTATTCTGATATAATTAAGGTGTGGTTGATATGTAGAGCAGACTTTACTTATTATTGTCTTTTCCTCCAGATAATCTCTTTTGCTCGCGCTCAAAATTCTCCAAGAAATGAATCTCTACAGGCGAGAGGGTGTTCTTGGTGCGCTCCTTGAATCTGTCGTATTCCTGGTCGGCTTTCTCTTTGGCGAGTTTGGCGGAGATTTTGCCTGCATGGGTGAGGATGTCTTTTCGGGAGATACGGAGGAAATCATCGAGAATGTTTATCCAATCCTTCATATACATAGGTCGGTGCTCCTCGGCTTGCATTTCGGCGAAGTCAAGATACAGGCTTACGATGCGGTTCAGTGATTTTATCTCTTCGTGGGTGAGATAGTTCTTGGCTATTTCCGCTTCTGGTTTTGTTGGCATAGCTCCAGACCATGTTGTAAGTCCCATAAAGTCTTTCTCAGCATCGGCTCTTTCGTAAATTATTTCCGCCGCAGTATGACCATGAACAGAATAGTGCATCTTGTTTTGTACAGTCTTGAAGAACTTTTGTGTCATTTCCACTCGTGGGTCATAGTCGATACTGAGGGCATAAATCTCCAATACCTTGCGATAGAACACTTTTTCACTGGAGCGGATATCACGTATTCTTGCAAGCAGCTCGTCAAAGTAATTGCCACCTCCAGCTCTCTTCAACAGGTCATCGTTCATGGCGAAGCCTTTCACTATATACTCCTTCAATACCTTGGTTGCCCATATACGGAACTGAACACCACGGTAGGAATGTACACGATAACCTACGCTGATAATCATGTCGAGGTTGTAGTATGCCACACTGTAATTTTTCCCATCTGTTGCAGTTGTTGCAAAATTTGCAACAACTGAATCTGCGTCAAGTTCCCCGTCCTCCAACACATTCTTTATATGTCGTGAGATAGTGGACTTATTACGCTGAAACAACTCTGCCATCTGGTCAAGCGAGAGCCAGACAGTATCGTTTTGCAGCTTCACCTCTATCTGTGAATCACCGTCAGGAGTCTGATATAATAGAAATTGCCCTTTATCCATTGTTATTCTTTTCTTCTTAGCTTTTCTATCAGGTCATTTACAATTCTTGCTCCATATAGAATATAATGTCGCTTGATGCAAATATATATATATTCTCCGAAAATCCACCATTCTCCACGTTAAATAAAGGGAAATATGGCATACCCCCCGATCACAAGTTCACCAGAAAAGCCAATATCCAACAGGTTTGCAGATACAAAAAAATCCTCCATAATCGCTATAAGGATTATGGAGGATAATATTATGTAAATATCTTATGAACAAGATAATTACTTCTTGTTGAGGGCGAGGTCGATAGCTACGGCGATAGCCACTGTAGCACCTACCATTGGGTTGTTACCCATACCCAGGAAGCCCATCATCTCTACGTGGGCAGGAACTGAAGAAGAACCTGCGAACTGAGCGTCAGAGTGCATACGGCCCATGGTGTCGGTCATACCGTAAGAAGCAGGACCAGCAGCCATGTTGTCTGGGTGAAGAGTACGTCCGGTACCACCACCTGAAGCCACTGAGAAGTAAGGCTTGCCGGCAGCGAGACGCTCCTTCTTGTATGTACCGGCTACCGGGTGCTGGAAACGTGTCGGGTTTGTAGAGTTACCGGTGATGGAAACGTCTACATCCTCGCTCCAGTTGATAGCCACACCCTCGCGAACGTCGTTTGCACCGTAGCAGTTCACCTTTGCACGTGGACCGTCAGAGTAAGCGATGCGGTTAACGACCTTCAGCTCGCCAGTGTAGTAGTCGAATTCTGTCTGTACGTATGTGAAACCGTTGATACGGCTGATGATCATGGCAGCGTCCTTGCCGAGACCGTTGAGGATAACGCGCAGAGGATTCTTGCGAACCTTGTTTGCCATCTCAGCAATCTTGATGGCACCCTCAGCGGCAGCGAATGACTCGTGGCCGGCGAGGAATGCGAAACACTGTGTCTCCTCGCGGAGCAGACGTGCAGCGAGGTTACCGTGGCCAAGACCAACCTTACGGTCGTCGGCAACAGAACCAGGGATGCAGAATGCCTGCAGACCCACGCCGATAGCCTCTGCACAATCAGCAGCAGTCTTGCAGCCGCGCTTGATGGCGATGGCAGCACCGCAAACGTATGCCCACTTTGCATTCTCGAAGCAGATACGCTGAGTGTCCTCACACATCTGATAAGGATCAACACCTGCAGCCTCGCAAATCTCGTTAGCCTCTTCTACGCTCTTGATACCCTCAGCGTTGAGGGCAGCGAGAACCTGCGCCTCGCGACGCTCCTGACTTTCGTAACTTACTTTTCTAATCATGTCTTTGTTTCTCCTTATTATTCTTTACGTGGATCAATAGCTTTAACAACTCCCTGCTCGGCGGTGGTGCGTCCGTAAGAGCCTGTGAACTTCTTCACTGCCTCGTTGGCGTCCATACCGTTCTTGATGGCCTCCATCATCTTGCCCAGGTGTACATACTCGTAACCGCAAACCTGGTTGTCCTTGTCGAGGAACTGGCGTGTGATATATCCCTCGGTGAGCTCGAGGTAGCGTGTGCCCTTGGCAACAGTACCGTAGAGAGTACCAGTCTGTGAGCGGAGTCCCTTGCCGAGGTCCTCAAGACCGGCACCGATTGTCAGACCACCCTCAGAGAATGCACTCTGTGTGCGTCCGTAAACGATCTGCAGGAAGAGTTCGCGCATGGCAGTGTTGATGGCGTCGCAAACGAGGTCTGTGTTGAGAGCCTCGAGGATTGTCTTGCCTGGCAGGATTTCTGATGCCATGGCAGCAGAGTGGGTCATACCCGTGCAACCGATAGTCTCAACGAGAGCCTCCTGGATAACGCCGTCCTTAACGTTGAGAGACAGCTTGCAGGCGCCCTGCTGAGGAGCACACCAACCCACACCGTGTGTGTAGCCGGAGATGTCTTTGATTTCTTTAGCATAAACCCATTTTCCTTCCTCTGGGATAGGAGCTGGTCCGTGGTTTGGGCCTTTGGCCACAACGCACATGTTCTTTACTTCTGTTGAATAAATCATAATGTTATTATAATATTATAATGTATTGTGTCTCACTAATACCTTCTCGATTATCGATAATGCAGTTTTCGATTTGTCGTTGTTGTCGTTTCCCGATCTGTCGATGATGCCGTCTGCCGGCTTGTAGCTAATACCGTTTCGAGTCTTGTCATGCCGTTTCCGTTTCCGTGGTTGGCAAACATGGCTCGCTCTGGAGCTGCCACGATAACGGTATGGCTCTTTTTACGTGGCAAAATTACAAAGAAAATCTGATATACCCCGTACCCTTATGTAAATATTTTATGTCATTCACACTATTTAGTGAGGTTTGTCAATCCATAGTGCTGACTTTGTCAAGACGGGTTTGCAAAGTGGGCGTTATCGGCAGTAGAAATGAATAATCCCCGTGGCGTCTTTCGATGCCACGGGGATTGTATTGGATGTTAGTCTGGTCTGTGTGTCATTATCTTGCTATGCGTACGCTCTTTGTCTCAGAGCCGTTGCTCATCTGGAGGATGAATACGCCGTGCTTGCCGCTACCGATGTTGTTGTTCATAGCGCCCTTCTCTACGCAGCGTCCCTGCAGGTCGAAGAGAGAGTATGTGGTGAAGCCTTCAGCGTTAGCCTTCACTGTGTCGATAGCGTCAACTTCGCCAACCTTTGTGAAGTCTGAGTAAACAGTGCGCTGGTGTGGAGTGTAGTTTACAGTGCCGTCCTCGAGAACCTTGTTGAAGAAATCGAATGAGTAAGCCACGATCTCTGTCTGGTAGTCATAGGCAGCATCGTATGTGTAAACGTCCTTGTGGGCATAGTAGAGTTCGATTGGAGAGCCGTATCCGCATCCCCACTGCTCATCGCCACACTTCACGCCTTTTTCATTGTAGTAGTAAACATACTTGCTCAATGAAATCTCATCTGCGCCTTTCTCTCCGTCGCCGTTCTTATCCCACCAGCTTTCGTCATAGTAGTAGTAAGAACCGTTATCGTCAATTAGCTTGTTTGTCATGACGTCACTGCCAGATCCGTCGAGGTATGTATAATTAGCTACATACTCAGGATACTTCTCACCGTATGTAATTACATAGTCACCGTAGTCCACACCGCGATAATTGAATCTGTATTCAGTAGCGCGGCAATTGCCCATACGGAAGTTGTCGTTTATGTTCACGAACTGGTCGTCACACTCTTGCCATTTCAAGTTATGGAATCTCTTAATCTCGCCCAATACGTTTGCCTGTGCGTCATTGTCCCATATCTGGTCCTCCATCACCACTGATGAAGGATGGCCGGTAGCCTCGTCGTATGTAGGAGTGATACGCTGGTTGATATACTCCTTCTTCTTGTCATCGTATCTGTAGTTCACATACAGAGTCACGCGGCCCTTGTCGTCGCGGGTAATCTCTGTGCGGAAGCAGTTCTCTGGAGACATCTTGGTGAGCTGCTTTGTCACGACGCTGTATTCATACATCATGGCACCAGTCTGTAGACCCTTCACCACGTTGTCCCAAGTCTTCTCGATTTTCCAGTCGCCCTTCCATGTCTCTTTGTCGCCGCTGTATTCAAAGAGTACGAGCGTCTCGTTTCCGTCCTCGTCATACTCGTATGTGTAGCGCGAATATTTCTGGTTTGCAACCTCAGCCTTAGGGTCGTAGCTGAGCTTTGTCTTCACGCGGCCCTTCTCGTCGTAGGTGTAAGTGTACTCCTCGGCTGCCTTTTCTGCCCATCCGTCGTCTTTGTCGTTTCTGTAGAAGATCTGCTCCTTAGCAGGGCGCATGATGTCAGAAACCGCCTTCTTGGCTACCGGGCTCTGTGCTGGAGCGTAAACACCTGATACACTCTCAAGTGAGATGCGCTGGTTCTGTACAGGGTTCTGTGCATTTGCAGATTGTGCAGCGAAGATGGCCGCGAACGAAAGTAAAGTAAATATTCTCATAAGCTTAAATTTATTTAGTTGATAATTTAATCAGTTGTTGTATGTTTCTCTCTAACGTTTCCTTTCTTGCAATTTGTACTGTTGTTTTTCATCTTTCCTCATTGCAATTTTGCTTCTTGAATAACGTTCCGCTTGCAAAAGTCGAGATATTTTTTGAGATGTACAAATAAAATCCAAAAAATATTAGATAAAAATTGGCAATATGATTAAAATCTTTCTTTTAAAGTGTCAAATTGATAACCTTTTATTATATCCTTAATTCCGCAACACTTTGATT
>NZ_FR892622.1:0-1688 GCF_000436015.1 Prevotella sp. CAG:592
GCTATTTTGAATATTCCACATTGCGCCATAAGTGGGAAAAGAAAGAAGGCATAACCTTGAGCGAGACTGAGAGAGATGTTTTGAGATTGTCTGCCCAAGGTTATACGATGAATGATATTGCCGACCGACTATGCAAGTCGGTTGACACTATAAAGGCTTGCAAGCGCAACCTTTTCGCCAAGATGGGCGTGAAGAACATTGCCGAGGCGCTGTTTCATGCCACGAACTATCAGATGATATAATCGCAATCATATCTCTTCCAACAATGGCGAGAGATAGAACTTGGGGAAGTATTTCACCTCCTTGCCTTCCGCAAGGGTTACGAGGATGTTGGCACAGTAGCCGGTGGCAATATATGCTCCGATGCCCAGTTGCGGGAAAGACTCATTGGAATAATGCATGATGGCTTCATCTATCCAAGGCACAGGCATCTGCCAGAACATACCGTACTGCGAGATATACTTGCCTAATGAGCAACGGAAATCATCCGTTCCTTTTTTCACGACTTCGCTGAATGGATAGCCTTTCGGTTTCTCTACAGCGAGAAAGGCAGCCTTGCCAAGATTGACAACATGGATAACGGGGATGCCCTGCTCCTTACATTTCTCATCGAAGGCAAACGAGGCTTCGTTGTCATGCAAGGTTGCATTCACCGCATACAGGATGCCCGACAAGTCGCATGCATCCACATCTTCCATCGTCAGCGTATCCTTTTCTATGCGATAGATATGAAATCTATCTTCCTGCCGAAAGCTTTCATGGAAGTCATGGCGCAAGGCACAGGAAGCTATCAAGCCTCCCATGTCTGCGCCACTAATCAACAGTTTTATTGGGTTGTTCATTTATAGAGAGATTTATTGTCATTACACCATTGCTAGATTCAGCAGATAGACAGATTACATTCTGTTCTTCTGGCTTTCTCCTGCACCTGTACCCTTATACTTACTTCTTGTAGTGTTGAACTTATACCGTACAGTAAGCGACACTTTGCTGGTTGACTGTATATCAACAATCATGTCCCTCATTTTGCCATAATGAGCACTCATGTGGATGTCGTCTGTTCCAAACAAATCATAGACAAAGAGCTGGAACGACAACCGGTCTTTCAAGAAAGCCTTATATACAGATACATTGGTACAAAATCTTGGCTTATACGAATATATATTTCTTCCATAACCTTTTGTGGTATACGACATCATCCACGTTAACATTGCCAACTTGGTGTTGAAGGTATTATTAAAGCGGAATACTGCCATAGGTTTGTTGGATATTTTGCCATCATGTGCATCCATATCAAGCCACTGTTTTGTCACAGATGCCGTAAATGAAGGATGCCAAATACCAAACGAAGGTCGCAAGTTGACGGAAGCTTCTACATGATTATATGCCTTTCCATTCACAGGCTTAAGCAGTCCTATTGCAGGATTGTCTTTGTAAGTCTCTACATTCGACATCATCGTATGCGAAGTATGGCTGTAGGTCATGTCGAAAGTCAACCACTTGTAAGCCAATTCGTAGTTGAGATTTTTGCTTATCTCTGATACTAAGAATGGATTTCCTGTTTCATACATGTAGCGGTTGTCATACTGTATGCCGCTGCGCAAGTAATGATAGGAAGGGCGGTCGATGTCGGTAGCATAGCTCAACTGCATCTGCACCTTGCCTACAGACATCGATAAGCTGATGAA
>NZ_FR892622.1:1735-1939 GCF_000436015.1 Prevotella sp. CAG:592
GCTTTGTCCAGGCACATACTTGCCATATTCATAGTAGTTGAAGTCGATGTATTCGTATCTCAATCCTGCTTCCATGCTCACGTTTCCGAAATCCCTTGAATATGCCAAGAATGAAGATGCCATGCTTTCTGTTATACGGCTGTCATCATCCGACACGAAGTTGGTTGGCACAACCTGATACTTGGATGTGCGATGCGTGTTGGA
>NZ_FR892622.1:2011-2244 GCF_000436015.1 Prevotella sp. CAG:592
TAAGAAAGCACCAACTTGGAAGCCAACAAACGATATTTCTTGTCAGTAAGGCTATGAACCGTCTGGCTCTGTGCGTCCATCCCCACTTCCTGATATTGTTCTTTTGTAACAACGTCCTCGTTATTCTTCGACCAAAGCCAGTCGGCATTGAAATCGATGCCGAGCTTGCCAATCTTTCCTACATAGTAAATGTTGCTTGAAAGAGTACTCTTCTGCTCGAAGAAACTACCGTG
>NZ_FR892623.1:0-45011 GCF_000436015.1 Prevotella sp. CAG:592
AGACAATGCTCGTGCCGAGCATACAACATAAAGGGAGCCATATCAAAGAAAAATATTGATATGACTCCCTTTAACTATATTTTACTTGACAGGAATGATAATTCTTGCTTACAGCAGACAGACCGCTAACATCATTCCATGTCATTATATAAGATTTTCATCTTATTCTGTCGGCTGCACGGATAAGAGCCTCGTCTGCCTTTATGGCTTTGCGGGCCATGAATATCAATATCATTGAAACCAATGGCAGTACTGATACAAAACCGATTTTGAAGTCTGCATCCAACTCCCCTTTGAACATCCATGCGAAAACAGCATAAGCTATATACCATACGACTATGAGCAAATTGTTCCATCCGCAAAGCTTTATCTGCAATTTTCTGTTGTTAAACTTGAATATAGTGAAGAAGCTTGTAACAGTAGCCAGGAGCAATATGCAGAAGAGAGGACATACAGTATAGCTTACGCTTCCGTTGCCGTATTGAATCCACAGATTATACATTGCCGTATCCACTCCAAGATTCTTGGGATGAAATACTCCTATGGGAAGACACAAGCATACAATCGTCAGAATAGCCGCTACCAAGAGGAAAACGGACTGTTTGCGCTGTATCATATTTAGTTGTTGTCTTTTGATGGGTCGCGCCAATAAATCTTTCCCTCAACGAATTCCTGGGTAGCAAGCAATGTTGGCTTTGGAAGTTTCTCGTAGTAACGGGAAATCTCTATCTGCTCACGGTTCTCGAATACTTCCTCAAGGCTGTCATTGTAGGAAGCAAACTCTGCCAGCTTCTTGCTGAGATCCTGCTTGATCTCAATTGAAATCTGGTTGGCACGTTTGCCGATGATGGCTACACTCTCGTAAATATTATCGGTCTCATCGCAAAGATCCATAATATTGCGCGTAACGGTATTTACCGGTGCTTTTGACTTTTTGTAATCCATTCTTTAAAATTATTATTATTGTTTTCTGTTTTTATTCTCAAGATGGCAAGACCACTTGCTCGAAATGGAGGCCGTACCGATTGTTAGTCTTTAACGTATTTCTTGCAGATATTGATGTATTTCTCAGCCAGGCTGCGGCTCTTGGAGTCTGGATATTCGTTAATGAATCCATAGCATTCATCCTCTGCGTCTCTATAGCGGTCGATGCGTTTTGACTCTACGCTCTGTTCTGCCAACTCGAACTTACTCTTAACGATAAGCAACGCGAAGTCTTCTCTCAGTTCGCTGTACGGATAGTCGTTCAGCGCATTCTGCGCTGTGATGATACATGCCTGATAATTGCTGCCTCCGTTAGTGCAGTTGCCGAAATATGTTCCGAGATTATAATACAGCTGTGCGGAATATAATTCTTTCTTTACCAACTTATCCTGCAACTGGAAGAGTCTGCCCTGCGCTTTGTCTTTCATCCTGGCATCCTGAAACAAATCCATATAATCCTGAAAGGCCGATATGGCTGACACCGTCTGAGACTGGTCAAGACGAGGTTCCGGAGTGCACATATACAGACTTTCGCCGATGTAGTAAGAAGCAAGTTCTGCATACATGCCCTTAGGATACGACTTGTAATACTTCTTGAAATATTCAGCAGCGGTTTCATAGTCTTTGTCCTTGAACTCAGCCATTGCCAACATGAAGAGAGACTCCTCAGCATTGTCTGTACCCTTCTGTATTGTCACAAGCTCCCGCAGAAGTGTCGTGGCCTTGACATATTTGCCACGAGCATAGCACTCCTTGGCATACTCGTATTTCAAATCGTTGTCTGTCGACTTATATATCTGGTTGAATTGGTTCACGCAACTCGTGAAAAGGAGCATCGCTCCGGCCATTACGACGATTATCTTTTTCATATAAGCAAATTAATTCGAGTTGCAAAAATACACATAATAATTTATACTTCAAAATATTAGCTTTCGATTTACCTGAAATATCCGCATTTTTAGCCGTTTATTCGATTTTTTACAATTCCTTAAACACAAAACGGCGATTAGGGCTTGCTTGTATTTTGTTTTTTAGAAGAGTGGATTTTGTTTGGCTTTTTAACCAAGACTCGAATAAACCGCAATGCAATGAGGACATTTACAATCAACAGTATTACGTATAAGAAAACGCTTGTCTACATGGCAAGAACTATAGGAATACAACTATGGAAGCGGCAAGTTGCAACTGCGAATACGGCTTTTCCTTGATATTCCCAAAAAGTTAATTCTCCATCTCCTTTGTGGCTTATGATAAAATGAGTACTTTTGCAATTCGGACATGTTCTTCGCCTTTTGAAGTCATGCTTAACAACATAAGGAAGAATCATTAAACGATGGATAAATTCACTCTCACTTCTAAATACCAGCCAACTGGTGACCAGCCTGAAGCAATCCGCCAGCTCACCGACGGATTGAATAATGGAGACAAGGCACAGGTGCTGCTTGGCGTAACGGGTTCAGGTAAGACATTTACAGTAGCAAACGTAATTGCCAACGTGAACCGCCCTACTCTTGTGCTTAGCCATAACAAGACATTGGCTGCACAGTTGTATGAAGAGATGAAAGGATTCTTCCCGGAAAATGCCGTGGAATATTATGTCTCATATTATGATTATTACCAGCCAGAAGCATATCTTCCGCAGACAGATACATATATAGAGAAAGACCTTGCCATCAATGAAGAGATAGACAAGCTGAGGCTGTCTGCCGTGTCTGCGTTGCTCTCTGGAAGAAAGGATGTCATTGTAGTGTCTTCCGTTTCATGCATTTACGGTATGGGTGGTCCTGCTGCCATGGCGCAAAGCGTGATAACGGTCAAACGAGGACAGGTTCTTTCGCGCAACATGTTCCTTCGCCGTCTTGTAGACTCGCTTTATGTGAGGAACGACTTGGAGCTGCAGCGTGGCAATTTCAGGGTTAAAGGCGACACAGTGGACATATTCATGGCATATAGCGACAACGTGTTGCGCGTTACGTTCTGGGATGACGAAATCGATTCCATCGAGGAAGTTGACTCTGTAACGTTCCACAAACTTGCATCATTCAACGAGTATCAGATTTATCCAGCCAATCTGTTCATTACTTCAAAGGAACAGACACAGGAAGCCATCAGCGAAATATCCAAAGATCTTGACGAACGCATTGAATTCTTTAACGAAATTGGCGACAACATTAAGGCACAGAGAATTAAAGAGCGTGTAGAATATGATATTGAGATGATAAAAGAGCTTGGACATTGTTCTGGAATAGAGAATTATTCAAGGTATTTTGACGGACGCTCGGCAGGTGACAAGCCTTATTGTCTTTTGGACTTCTTCCCTAAAGATTATCTCATGGTCATTGACGAAAGCCACGTCAGCGTGCCTCAAATAAGAGCAATGTATGGTGGCGACAGGGCACGCAAGCAGAATCTCGTGGAGTTTGGCTTCAGACTACCTGCCGCATTCGACAACCGTCCTCTGAAGTTTGAGGAATTTCAAGAAATGACAAATCAGGTGATTTACGTATCTGCCACTCCCGCAGACTTTGAACTGCAGGAAGCAGAAGGTGTCGTAGTGGAACAGGTGATACGCCCTACAGGACTGTTGGATCCGGAGATTGAAGTGAGGCCAAGCGAGAATCAGATTGACGACCTGATGAACGAAATACTGATACGTTGCGAAAAAGATGAGCGTGTGCTGGTGACCACTCTGACAAAGCGTATGGCGGAAGAGCTGACTGAATATCTTTTGAACCATGAAGTGAGGGCAAATTATATACATAGCGACGTGGCAACTCTTGACCGTGTGAAGATAATGAATGATTTGCGGGCCGGTCTCTTCGATGTCCTGGTTGGTGTGAACCTTTTGCGCGAAGGACTTGATCTGCCGGAAGTGTCATTGGTTGCCATTCTCGATGCTGACAAAGAAGGGTTTCTGCGTTCTCATCGCTCGTTGACACAGACTGCGGGTCGTGCTGCACGAAATGTTAATGGCAAAGTCATCATGTATGCTGACACCATCACAGAAAGCATGCAATTGACAATCGACGAGACGGAACGTCGCAGAATGAAACAAATGGCGTATAACAAGGAACATCATCTCACGCCAAAGAAAATCGAGAAGGAAATCAAGACAAGCGCCCTGGGAGTCCAACGCAATGACTCTAATGAAATGGAAACAAAGGTTGGACACAAGACCACCACGTACGCTCCATACGTTGAAAAAGATTCGTTGGCATTTGCAGCTGATCCTATAATGATGAAGATGAGCAAGGCTGAAATCGAGACAAGCATTGCCGACACTACGGAATTGATGAAGAAGGCTGCAAAGAATCTTGACTTCATTCAGGCTGCGCAATACAGAGATGAGATATTGCGCATGGAGAAATTATTGGATGAGAAGCGATAAACCATCATATTGGCGCTTAATCAGACAATTTGTCGATTTCCTCAATATCGATGTATCCTTGCATTACTGCATAAACCGTGAGTGCGCCCACACTTTTGCGCTTCAGCTTTTCCGTGATGTTCTTTCTGTGGGTAATTACAGTAGACAGGCTGATGCACAGCTTGTCAGCGATTTCCTTGTTGATATACCCACGCACAATATGAGTCAGGACCTCTATTTCCCTTGGAGACAAACCCTTTGACATTTCTTTTGCGGTGTGTTCAGGAAACTTGTTGCCATGTGCATGTGCACTCTGTTCAAGATGAAGCAGAGATTTTACGAGTTCACTTTCTGATACATTCACGTTAACGCTGTGGAATTTTTCCACTACCAGACTTGGTTCATTGGTGGATGTCAACACAATAGTCTTTTTCTTGTTATCTCTGAAGAACTGCAGGTTTGTGAACAATATGTGTTCGGTCACGAAGAAGTGATAGTACAATTGCATGTCATTTGTTTCCAATTCAGAAAACGAGCGGAAACAATCAACAGTAATTTCTGGCATTATGTCCTTCAATAATGATCTCAATCCAATTGCCGCAAAAGTGTTTGAATCAATGATTGCGACCTGTGGCTGCTGTGGTAGTGTGGAATGTGCTGTATTCATCAATTAAACGTGTTGAACTAATAATTGTACATTGATTAAATTATGCATGATGCTATAAAATTGCATGACAACATATGGATAATTGCATGACGATAATGGATTGTAGCATGACACATAAGGATTGTAACATATGAAAACAACAAGCAGGAGATAGTCGTTATCTCCTGCTATTATTTATTTGCCATAACAGATTCTGCTGTCAGGTCAGCTTTATGAGAAGAATCCCAACAATGCTCCTGCTGCTACAGCAGAACCGATCACTCCTGCCACATTCGGTCCCATGGCATGCATGAGAAGGAAATTATGGCGGTCGTATTCAAGTCCCATGTTGTTTGAGATACGTGCACTCATCGGAACGGCACTCACTCCGGCATTACCAATCAGCGGATTTATCTTCTTGTGCCTTGGCAGGAAGATGTTCATGAATTTCACGAAAAGAATACCCGTAGATGAAGCAATGATGAATGCGAAAGCACCAAGAAGGAATATGAATACCGTATTCATCGTCAAGAACTCACTCGCCTGTGTAGAGCATCCTACAGTCAGACCAAGGAGAACAACTACGACATCATTGAGCGCACTTCCCGCAGTCTTTGCCAATCGTGTGGTCTTGCCAGACTCTTTAAGAAGATTTCCGAAGAAGAGCATTCCGAGAAGCGGAAGACCTGACGGCACCATGAAAGTAGTGAGCAGCAATCCAATGATAGGGAACATGATTCTTTCCAACTGGCTTACCCTTCTTGCAGGCTGCATACGGATATGTCTTTCCTTCTTTGTGGTGAGAAGACGCATCAATGGAGGCTGGATAACAGGAACCAGCGCCATATATGAATACGCACATACAGCGATTGCTCCCATCAGGTTAGGACTGAGCTTGGAAGACAGGAAGATAGCCGTAGGACCATCTGCTCCTCCGATAATGGCTATGCCGGCAGCCTGGTTGGGTTCAAAGCCCAGAGCCAAGGCAATCATATAAGCTCCAAAGATTCCGAACTGGGCAGCAGCACCTATAAGGATAAGCTTAGGGTTGCTGATAAGTGCAGAGAAATCTGTCATCGCTCCGATACCCAAAAACACGAGTGGTGGATACCATCCCTGACGCACGCCCTGATAGAATATGTTGAGTACGGAGTTGTCTTCATACAATCCTATCTCAAGTCCGGCATCTGCACGGAAAGGTATGTTACCCAAAACTATACCTAAGCCTATAGGCACCAACAGCAACGGTTCGAAATCCTTCTTGATTGCCAACCAGATGAAGAAGATTCCAACAACGATCATGATGATGTTTCCCACTGTGGCATTGGCAAAACCAGTAAAGGAAAGGAATTCATTAAAGTTGGAAACTATGAAATCTATAATGTTCATAATGTTCTATTCTATATTTTATAATAACTCGAACTATCTTGAACCTTTATCAGGCGATTGTTATCAAAGCGTCACCTTCCATAACGGTATCGCCCTCTTTCACGAGAACAGAGCTAACGGTACCAGACACCTCAGCCTCTATGTTGTTCTGCATCTTCATTGCCTCAAGAATGATGACAGCATCACCGGCTTTAACGGTGTCACCCACTTTCACCTTCACTTCCGTGATAGTTCCTGGCAATGGTGCTCCGACCTTCGTTCCGGCTCCTGCCGCCGGCTTGGCTGCAACAGGTGCCGGAGCCGGAGAAGCGGCTGCTGCAGGTGCTACACTTGCAACCGGTTTCTTCACAGCTATTGGATGCTTAGGCATTGTCGAGGCATGGATAGGCTCTTTCAGCTCCACCTCAAACTCGATGCCATTGACTTTGACTTTTGCGATATTGCCTTCCACTTCAACGATTTCTACATCGTAATCTACACCTTGTACTTTATATTGATATTTGTTCATGATTTTTTATGCTGTTATTAAATTGTACAATCATTAAAAATGTTTCTCTTCGATATGGGCATTCCACATAGTGCTATGCGGCTTGATGGTAATGATATTGCTTTCATTGTCATGCACATCATCCAGATATTGCTTGAGAGCCATTGATATCACGGCAATATAGACCTCTTTATCAATACCCGACGACTGCAGACCGTCCTTCAATATCACTTTTGTCTTGTGTCCAGTCTCTGCGATCACCTCTCCGGCAGCTACGGCAGCCTTTACAGGCTGTTTGTTCTTTGCCTTCTTGATGGTCTGCTTGTGAGACATGAATATACCCAAAACACGGAAGAAAACATAAAGCAAGGCAAGGCAAGAGAATACGATTCCCATTGACAGGATGGCAATGCCAAATCCGTATGGATCTTCTCGTTTCAGTTTAGCCACTTTTGATTCACCTTCTTTCAACAAGTTGTTCGTACCAGGAGTCACTTCTGCCGGGCTTTTGATTTCCCATTTCACAGAGCCGTCCTTTTCTCTGGCAAATGAGCAATCATCCTTCAGAGCAGGTACGCTGACTGAATCAATCAGGTCAACAGCATTACCGTCATAGATGGCAATCCACATCGGCTCGTTTGGCATAGCCTTCTCGCCGATATAGAAAGAACCTTCGGCTCTATGTGAATCAAGATAGAACACGACATGAGTCCTGGCGGTAAGCAAAGTGCGGTCATCTCCACTTGGAATAATGCTCATCATCGAAATCCTCTGTGGAACAGTCAACGACTTGTCCAACACTTTCCTGTCCGTAGTGATATACATGCCACGGATGTTGTAGGAAGAGTATGCGATGTTTGAAAGCTCTACCCAAGGCTTGTGCCTTCCATACTCATCTGTGATACTTGCTTTATTACTCGTCATCACCTCGTTGATCTTGATGTTTCTGGCACCTTGACCATATGCGGATAATAATGTAGTAAGTGCAGCAAAGAGAATTAAACTGAACTTTTTCATACGAATTATATAAGTTATTTATATGCAATCATCGCTACAGACCGCAGAAGAACAACACAATGATCTGTGCGGTAAATATTCTAAGGAACATACTCAGCGGATAGACTGTTGAATATCCTACAGCTGGTGCTTCCTTTGAGCATAATGAGTTGGCATATGCCAATGCTGGTGGATCGGTACATGTACCAGCCAGCATACCCATGATAGTGAAATAGTTGAACTTGTATTTCATTCTTGCTATCGTTCCGATTACCAATATTGGTATGATGGTGATGAGGAAACCGGTGAATACATATTTCAGACCGTCTCCCTGTGCTACAGTGTCCCAGAAACTGTTACCTGCTTTTACACCTACACTCGCCAGGAACAAAACCAGTCCTATTTCTCTCAACATCATATTGGCACTTGTCGTGGTATACGTTACAAGATGGAACTTGTATCCATATCTACCGATGAGGATGGCTATGATAAGCGGTCCACCTGCGATACCAAGTTTGATAGGCACAGGAATGCCATGAATGGCAAAAGGCAGACTTCCGAAAATGATACCAAGGATAATTCCTACGAATATAGTCGCGATGTTAGGAGCCTCAAGACGCTTGATAGAGTTACCCATCACAGATGCCACCCTGTTGACTGCGTTCTCTGGTCCGACTGCCATGATTCTGTCGCCCACCTGAAGAGCAAGGCTTGGACTTGCGAAGATATCCATTCCCTGACGTGTCACTCTAGTCACGTTTACGCCATAGACACTTGGGAGATGCATCTGTCCCAAAGTCTTTCCGTTGATAGAAGAACGGGTAACGAGTATTCTCTTGCTTACCATAGGTTCATCCTGTTCATTCCAGTCAACTTCAATCTCCGGTCCGATGAAAGCGTTGATCGGCTCGGCATCATCCTCTGCACAAACGATGAAGAGCAAGTCTCCCATATGGAGTCTGCTTTCGCCTGTAGGAATCGTCACGTGGCCTTCATGAAGTATGCGTGTACATACAAAATCCCTGTTGAGGAATTCATGAACCTGTTCTACCGTGCGGTCTTCAAGATACGAGTTGGTGACCTTGAGGTGCATCATGTACGGTTTCACCGCTGTATTCTCAGCTTCCTCCTCTTCCAACTTCTTTTCTTCACTTTCAAGCTTCACCCTGCAGATATATCTGACGGCGATAGTAGCGCCAATAATACCGAGCACGCCAAGCGGGTATGCGCAGGCATATCCGTTTGCAATCTGAGGTACCTGTCCGGCAGGGAAGATTGTAGACAAAGCCTCATTGGCGGCACCAAGGCCAGGAGTGTTGGTCACGGCTCCATAGAGCGTTCCAACCATCATTGGCAGGTTGTTGTGGTCGCTTGTGTCGAAGAAAATGAAATAGCATGCGAACATAACTGCGATATTAAGCAGGATCATGCATGCAGACAGGGCGTTAAGCGTAACGCCACCTTTTCTGAAACTTTCTAAGAAACCAGGACCAACCTGAAGTCCAATCATGAACACGAACAAGATAAGTCCGAAATCCTGTATGAAAGACAGGATATTCGTAGGAGCTGTAAATCCGACATGGCCTGCGGCGATGCCTGCAAACAATACGAATGTCACTCCAAGTGAGATACCACCCAGCTTGATCTTGCCAAGATAAACACCAACAGCTATGACAATAGCGTATAGCAATGCTATATGCGCTATCGAGTCAGTTGTTGTGAATAAAGCTATTAGCCATTCCATCTCTTAGTAATTTAATTTTTCTCTTAGGTTTTAGATAAAAAAATGTTTTAAAAAATTATGTGCGCAAAGGTAATGAAAAAAAAGTGTTATTGCTAATTTTTATCAATTTGTTTTCGCTATATGCCAAAAAAGTAGGGATTGCAAACAATTTGCAACCCCCACTCTCTTTATTTTATGGTCAGTTCCCTATTCTTCAATGCCGTTTAGGTGTATGTCGAATATAGAACTGACATTATGTCAACCTATTGACAGTTCTGTCTGATTAAGCCTCTGTAGCGTCAGACCAATCCTCCTTAGACTTGCGGATATAGCTTTCGTAGCGGAGCTGGGCCATTCTCTGAGTAGCAGCGAAGAGTTCGTCAGCCTCGTTAGGATAAGCCTTCTTGACAGACATGAAGCGCACCTCATTCATCAGGTAATCCTGGAACAGACTCCAGTCCGGCTCCTTAGAGTCGAGTGTGAATGGATTCTTGCCCTCGTTTGCCAACTCTGGGTTGAAACGCCACAGATGCCAGTAACCGCATGCTACGGCACGAGCCTCCTCAGCCTGGCTGCGTCCCATACCACCCTTGATCTTCAGACCGTGGTTGATACATGGAGCATAAGCGATTATGAGTGATGGTCCAGGATAAGCCTCTGCCTCACGGATAGCCTTCAGACACTGAGCGTTGTCAGCACCCATGGCAACCTGAGCTACGTATACATAACCGTAAGTAGTAGCGATCATACCGAGGTCCTTCTTGCGGATTCTCTTTCCACGGGCAGCGAACTGTGCGATGGCGCCAAGTGGAGTAGCCTTAGAAGACTGACCACCGGTGTTAGAGTAAACCTCTGTATCGAGAACAAGCAGGTTCACATCCTCACCAGAAGCGATAACGTGGTCGAGACCACCGTAACCGATATCATAAGAAGCACCGTCACCACCGATGATCCACTGTGAACGCTTAACGAGATAGTGGTCGAGAGTCTTCAGCTCCTTGCAAACATCACAGCCAGCAGCAGCACCCTCCTCGAAGAATGGCTTCAGCTTGGCGGCAGCAGCCTTAGAAGCTTCAACATCATCCTTGCCGGCAATCCACTCCTTGGCTGCAGCCTTGAAGTCGTCGGCAACCTTCTCGTTTGCGATAATCTCATTGAGAAGACCTTCAACACGCTCCTTCATCTTCTTGTTAGCCATCACCATACCGAGACCGAACTCGCAGAAGTCCTCGAACAGAGAGTTAGCGAATGCAGGACCCTGTCCCTTCTCGTTTGTTGTATATGGAGTAGATGGTACAGAAGCTGAATAGATTGAAGAGCAACCAGTAGCGTTAGCGATCATCTCGCGGTCACCGAAGAGCTGAGAAACCAACTTCACGTATGGAGTCTCACCACATCCTGAGCAAGCGCCAGAGAATTCGAACAATGGCTGTGCGAACTGTGAGTTCTTAGGATTAGACTTCACGTCTACGAGATCCTGCTTAGACTTCACGTTCTTAACCAGATAGCTCCAACCGGCAGCGAGGTCTATCATATCCTTTGCGTCTGGGTTGTAAGGAACCATCTTGAGAGCCTTGACAAGCTCACCAGTCTCCTTATCCTTCTTGCCAGGACATACGTCAACACAGTTGCCGCATCCCAGACAGTCGAGTGGAGATGGCTCGATAACGAAGTGCATACCCTTCATTGCTGCAGGAGCCTTCATCTCGATAGTGTTGCCGTTGAAGCCAGCCTTCTCCTCGTCAGTGAGCACGAATGGACGGATTGCAGCGTGAGGACAAACGAATGAACACTTGTTACACTGGATACAGTTCTCAGAGTTCCATACAGGTACGAATGCCTCTACACCACGCTTCTCATAAGCAGCAGTTCCGTTCTTCCATGTACCATCGGCAGTACCGTGGTTAACGAAGTCAGAAACCTTGAGCAGGTCACCAGCCTGTGCGTTGATAGGACGAACGAGTTCCTTAACGAATGCAGGTGCGTCATCCTTCTTCACTTCATCGTCTGGCAGGTTAGCCCATGCCGGATCAACGGTGAGCTGCTTGTACTCACCACCGCGGTCAACAGCCTGGTAGTTCTTGTTCACAACGTCCTCACCCTTCTTGCCGTAAGACTTCACGATGAACTTCTTCATCTGCTCAACAGCGAGGTCTACAGGGATAACTCCTGTGATGCGGAAGAATGCGCTCTGCAGGATGGTGTTTGTACGGTTGCCGAGACCAATCTCCTGGGCGATCTTTGTAGCGTTGATTGTGTAAACGGTGATATTGTTCTGTGCGAAGTAACGCTTTACCTTGTTAGGCATGAAGTCAACAAGCTCCTGTCCGTCGAAGATTGTGTTCAGCAGGAATGTACCGTTCTTGCGGAGTCCACGTGTCACGTCATACATGTGGAGATATGCCTGTACGTGGCAAGCCACGAAGTTAGGAGTGTTCACCAGATATGTAGAGCGGATTTCCTCGTCGCCGAAACGGAGGTGCGAGCATGTGAAACCACCAGACTTCTTAGAGTCATAAGAGAAGTATGCCTGGCAGTACTTGTCTGTATTGTCACCGATGATCTTCACAGAGTTCTTGTTAGCACCTACAGTACCGTCAGCACCGAGTCCGTAGAACTTAGCCTCGAAGAGACCCTCGCCACCCATTGGGATTTCCTCAACGGCAGGAAGAGAAGTGAATGTAACATCATCAATGATACCCAGAGTGAAGTGATCCTTTGGCTCTGGCAAATTGAGGTTGTCGAATACAGAGATGATTCTGGCCGGAGTAGTGTCGCAGCCTCCGATACCGAAGCGTCCGCCAACAATTACAGGTCTGTTCTCTACGTTGTAGAATGCGTTCTTCACGTCGAGATACAATGGCTCTGCATCAGCTCCTGGCTCCTTTGTACGGTCGAGCACAGCAATCTTCTTGACTGTCTTAGGAACGGCAGCCAGCAAGTGCTTGTTGCTGAACGGACGGAAGAGGTGTACGCTTACCATACCTACCTTTTCGCCCTTCTTTGTCATATAGTCGATAGCCTCGCGAGCAGCCTCAGAACCAGAACCCATGAGGATGATCACGCGCTCAGCGTCCTCAGCTCCGTAGTAGTCGAAGATGTGGTGCTCACGACCTGTGATCTTTGTCATCTCGTTCATGTAGTGCTCTACGATTTCCGGCAACTTCTCATAAACATCGTTGCGAGACTCACAATGAGTGAAGAAAGTCTCAGGGTTCTCAGCTGTACCGCGTGTTACAGGGCGCTCAGGTGTGAGTGCGCGGTCGCGGAAACGCTTAACGTCAGCTGGGTCTACGAGCTTGGCAACATCCTCCTGGTCGAGGAGCTCTATCTTGTGGTACTCGTGTGATGTACGGAAACCGTCGAAGAAGTTTACGAAAGGAATTTCAGACTTCAGCGCTGCGAGATGAGGAACTGCCGAGAGGTCCATAACCTCCTGTACAGAACCAGAGCAGAACATGGCGAAACCTGTCTGGCGGCAAGCCATGACGTCCATGTGGTCACCGAAGATACACAACGACTGCGTAGCCAATGAACGTGCAGAAACATTGAATACGCATGGAAGCATCTCACCTGCGATCTTGTACATATTAGGGATCATGAGCAACAAGCCCTGTGAAGCTGTGTATGTGCTTGTAAGCACACCAGCCTGCAGTGAGCCGTGCACAGCACCAGCGGCACCACCCTCTGACTGCATTTCCTGTACGCTAACAGTCTGTCCCCAAATGTTCTTTCTGCCACGTGCAGACCATTCGTCAACATGCTCAGCCATTGGAGACGATGGTGTGATAGGATAAATGGCAGCTACCTCTGTAAACATATAGCTTACGTGAGCGGCAGCCTCGTTACCATCACAAGTGATAAACTTTTTTTCTTTTGCCATTTTAGTAAAATATTAATGTTAATGTATTTGTTGTTTACTTATTTAATTATTACACTTTAAATAAATAATATATTAGCCTCTTCTGTCAATACAGGAATCCGAGCAGCCACAGCGGCATTTGGTTCCCCTGTCCTATTTCCGTGTTGTATCTTGCGGAATACGTGTTCGCCGAGCCTCTCGACCTTGATGAATGTGTGGCGTCGGATATGGTGAAGTCGTATTTCTCGTCCACGATGAAATGTCCGTTCTTGTTTCCCTTGTTCACCACATGATCTTTCCACAACGCATTGATGAAGAAATTCTCCATCACAGCCTGCTTGTCGGCGATTATCGGATATATCGCATACATGAGGTTAGGGTTGTGCATCACCACCATCGGTGGTTTTTTCGGGAACTCCTGCCCCACCGGATACAATATGTTTATAAGTCTTGCGTCTGCCAGATATTTGATGTAGTTCATCACGGTGGCACGGCTTGTCTCTATGTCGATTGCCAATTGGCTTATGTTCGGGGCTTTCGTTCCGTTCACAGCCAGGAGATAGAACAGCTTCTTTATTTTGGCAAGATATTTGAGTTCGATTTGCTTTATGAACAGTATGTCCACCTCCGTCATCATGTTCATCGTCTTGAGCAGGTTTTCCGAATAGTTCCTGTGCTCGCGATAGAACGGATAGAACCCGTGGTGAACGTAATCCTGGAAATACTTCAGCGGCGAAACGTATGGCAGGATTTTCCTGACAAGCTTCTCGTGGTTTTCCACTATGTCGTCAAGCGTGAAAGGTTCGAAGTTGTTTCCCGTCTGCAGGTTGATGAATTCTCTGAACGAGAACCCTCTCAGGTTGTAGCTCTTCACGATGCCGCTGAGCTCGTAGTTCTCATCCTTGAGCCGCATCACGCTGCTACCGGTAAAGACGATGTGAAGGTTTGGATAGAGATCGTAGCATTTGCGCAGTTCGCTTGCCCAGTTCGGCTCTTTGAACACCTGATCGATAAGCAGCACTCTTCCTCCGTTTCTGTAGAACTCCCCAGCGAAGTCTGCTATTCCCCTGCACTGGAAATAAAAGTTGTTCATATTTACATACAGACACTTTTTGTTTCCGAGTTCAAAGTTTTCTTTTGCATACTGCAGGAGGAAAGTGGTTTTTCCCACTCCTCGCGACCCCTTGATTCCGATCATGCGGTCGTTCCAGTCTACCTCGTCCATCAATAGACGACGTACCGGTGCATCCGTGTGCTCCACCAAATAGTTATGTGTTCTAAAAAACGCTTCCATCCCTATCATTTAATTCATTTGCAAAGTTAATGGTTTTCCACCAATTTTCAAACTCTACATTGCAAAATCTTGCATTTTTTATCATTTTTAATCCAGTTTCGATGGTTTGCAGGATAAAATTACTCAAAAGCGGGGCTTTGTGCATGTAAAAATTCACGAACAAGAAGGATGACAAAGAAACTGCAGGCAAGATGCCGAATCGTTAAATAATGCATAATCAACGATGCATTGCGCTTTTTAGTGTTATCTTTGCATGTCGTTAAACAACTTAAAGATTAATTGGAATGAAAAAATTTTTATTGTCACTATTATTTATAAATGTGTCGTTCTGCAACGTTTGGGCACAGAACGAGTGGGAAAGACCGGATGCAGCAGTCGGGAAACAGAAGGAAACAGTAAAGACCGTAACCAGAAAGGAAAAAGTAGAAGATCCGAAATACATGGCCGGCGCCGTGACGGAGAATGAAGGAAAGGTGGAATGGACCTGCAAAATCAACATGCCAGGAAAATCCTCCCAGCAGCTTTACGACCTGTGTTTGGGCTATTTGCAGGATTTCGTTAAAGAAGAAGACCAACTTCCGGAAAGCAACGTCACGCTTGTGAACAAGTCGCAGCGGGTGATTGTGGCAACACTTAACGAATGGCTTGTATTCAAAAGCACCTTCCTCTCGCTCGACAGGGCAAAGCTAAACTATGTGCTGGTGGCAAACTGCACGGACGGTTGTGTGGAACTGACGATGCGCAACATATTCTTCAGATATGACGAGAACGACGGTAAGGGCATGACGAAAATCCTTGCCGAGGAATCCATTAACGACAAGAATGCGCTGAACAAGAAGAAGACAAAACTCGTCACAGGATGGGCGAAGTTCCGCAGGATGACTATCGACAGGAAGGACGAGGTGTTCGACAAGTTCAGAACCTATCTGGCGGATAAATGATCCACGATCTGCCAACCTCAACCCCATCTCCTACTGACTCTCGCAGATAAACAACGGCGACACAGAGGGTGACATTTTCCCAAAAATTCCCATTTTCCCATCTTCCCATCTTCCCATATAACGAAGAATAAATGTAATAAAAAAGATAATATATTGATATATAATGACTTATATAAAAACACCATTTCCCATTGGGAAAATGGGAAAATGGGAAAATGGGAAAATGGGAAAAATGTTATAAAGACTTTTCAAACGGCCATACATTCTCCGACAAACAGACTACGGCAAACTTCACACCTCTGTTCTTGAAAATCTTGCAAATACAACAACATGAGGCATGGCAAACATGAACCTCAAGGAAAAGGCAAGAGAAAAGAGAGGAAAAGAGTACCAAGTGTCCCAAGTGTCCCAAGTGTCCCACTGTCCCACTGTCCCAAATAAGCAATAAAAAATGTAATAAAAAAGATAATATATTGATATATAATGACTTATACAAAATACATGATTCCACTTGGGACAATGGGACAGTGGGACACTTGGGACACTTTTGTAAAAACTTTTCCAACAACCAGCATTCTCCGACAGCCAGACTACGGCAAACGTCACACATCTGTTCGTGATTTTTTGCATCTACAATGACCAGGGGCATGACAAATGCAGACTTCAAGTGAAGATGAATTATTCTGGTTATCATCTTCAGCCCCCTCTCGTTCTCCCCCGTAGGGGAGATGAAGATTACTCTGTTAGCGGATAAGTGACTGATAATAAGGCTACAGATAATCAGATAGCCAATGGTAACTGTCCCTCCCCTACGGGGGAGGCTAGGTGGGGGCTGAAGTGGTGAGAATTTTCCCACAACTATACATTCTCCGACAAGCAGACTAAGGCAAACGTCACAACTCTGTTCTTGTAAATCTTACAAATACTATGACATGAGGCATGGCAAGTGTGGACTTCAAAGAAAAGACAAGAGAAAGAGGGAAAAGGAAGGAAAAGAGTCTCAAGAGTCTCAAGAGTCTCAGAGTCTCACAGTCTCATATAACCAATAAATAATGTAATAAAAAAAGATAATACATTGATATATAACAACTTATACAAAATACCGGATTTCACGTGAGACTGTGAGACTCTGAGACTCTTGAGACTCTTGAGACTCTTTTCCTTCCTTTTCCCTCTTTCTCTTGTCTTTTCTTTGAAGTCCACACTTGCCATGCCTACCGACAATTTGGATACGGCAGCCCCCTCCCCTGTTCTTGAAATCATAAAACACCGAAAACGAGGGCGCAAACAGCCGGTTTGCGAGTCACAAACCGCCTGTTTGCAACAAGCTATATGTGATATTTGTATTTCTTTGTAGCCCTGCGGGGAGTCATCACACCGTCTGCATCGTAGGAACCGCTGGAAATCCCCTCCACAGAAGGCCCCGTATATTTGCATCCGCGATACTGGGCATAGCGCTTGCGGATGCGATAAACATAGTCTACAGTCTCCCACCCTCGCATATAGCCATATCTCACCACAGGATCGTTATAGAATTCCGGCTGCTGAAGCTTCAGCACGTATGGTGCCACATCATTCCATCTCGACGGATTGCCGCCATGCTTCCGGGCAAGCGCCATGGCGTCTTTCACGTGGTTCGCACCGCCATTGTATGCTGCGAGTACGAAGCACTGGCGCTCCTCGGCAGAACGCACGTTGCTGAAGACAGACGACAGTTCGGCAAGAAGGCGCACAGCAGCCTCAATGCTCCTCTCCGGGTCGTGCATGTCGCTACGGGCGAGACCGAGATGGTCTGCCGTGGAAGGCATTATCTGCATCAGTCCGCAGGCTCCAGCCCACGACCTGGCATTGGGGTCGAAGCACGACTCCTGATAACATTGTGCCGCCAACAGCCGCCAGTCCCACCGCGCCACGGGGGCATAGCGGCGGAAAAGCGGGTCATATTTAGAGATTACGCCATTTTCGCGCGACAGGAACGGAGCATAGACATGACGCGAAACGCTACGCGAAGACAACAGAAACCGCTCCTCCTTCTTTATGTCGGCAAGCATCTTGGGCTTATACCAGCCGTCAAGGGCTTTCGCCAATTCGCCGTTGTCCTTGGCCACTGCCCATTGCATGCCATCAGAATAGGCACCGCAGAACTTCAGTCCTCCACCCTGCTTCATGCCCTTAGGCAACATACACATTATAAGGTCGGCACTACCCTGCCTCACCCTCTCGGCAAGCTCCGCCGTGTCTTTGCACACCTCCACACGAAGGGCGACACCAAGCTGCTGGGCGAACTTCTCACAAAGCAGATACTGGGTGCCGAAGCCCCTGCCGTGGTATTCGAAATATGTCTGCGGACCGCTTAGCGTCACCACTATCAGTTCGCCGTTGCTCACTATCTCCGAGATGCTGCAAAAGCCTCCAGCCGACACGGAGTCTGTCATCACCTCGCCCCAGGGAGTGACGATAGACTTGTCTGCCGCCTTGTCTCTGCAAGAAACGGCAAGCATGAGAACAGGCAAAAGCATGATGATGAAAAGCAAATGGCCTTTACGGCAACGAAGATATCTTGTCATGAATTGTTTTTAATTACGGGTAAATATCGTTCCGGCACAACAGCATGCAGAACAAATAGCCCACAAAGATAGCTATTTCCTTGCAAATATATCACAAAATGACTAAATTTGCGGTATGATAAAGAAAAAGATTGCCTTCGCAACCGAAGCCACCAGATGCCACGAAGCGCATTCAAGCCACGTTTCGAATGAAGACAATCATGACAACCATATCACAACAAAGATTTAAAGAAACCGCACAACATGAAGCGACTCAACGAATTAGTACGTCAAAACATATTAAGACTCGAGCCATACGGACATGAAAGAAGCTCAAACGGCAACAAGACCGGATTGGTGTTTCTCGATGCCAACGAGAATCCTTACAACACCCCGTATAACAGATATCCCGAAATACGACAGACGGAGCTGAAGAGGGCAATCGCAAAGATGAAGAAGCTGCCAGCCGAATGCATACTTCTGAGCAATGGAGCAGACGAAGCCGCAGACATCATATACAGATGTTTCGCCGAACCTGGCAGAGACAATGTTGTGGCGATAGAACCGACATGCAGGATGTATGAAAGGCTTGCCGAGATAAACAACGTGGAATACAGGAAGGCGGCACTCGACGAGAATTTCCAGCTTTCTGCCGGGAGAGTACTCGCAGCATGCAACGGGAACACGAAGGTAATATGGCTCTGCTCACCCAACGACCCGACGGGCAACGAACTGCAACGGGAAGAAATAATCAGGATTATAAACGGGTTTGAAGGCATTGTGGTGGTTGACGAGGCTTATTCAGACTTCTCAAGCGCCACGCCCCTGAGGCACGAACTATACAAATATCCTAACCTGATAGTGCTTGACACCTTCAGCAACTCATGGGGATGCGCAGGACTACGGCTTGGTGCCGCCTTCGCCTTTCCGGAAATCATCGACATATTAAATAAGGTGAGAAATCCATATAACGTCAACACGCTGACCCAGGAAAGCGTGTCCAAGCTCCTCGACAGACAATACGACGTGGAGAAATGGGTGAACATACTATTGGCGGAGCGCGAAAGGATGGTTGAAGCCTTCAGACTGCTGCCTTCGTGCAAGAAGGTTTATCCGACAGAGACGAACTTCTTCCTTGCCCAGATGACCGACGCCAAAAAAGTGTACGACCACCTCAAGGGAAACGGCATATTGGTGAAGAGCATGGCAGGCGTGCCGCTCTGTGAAGACTGCCTGAGAATCACCGTAGGCAGCAAGTCGGAAAACAGCGAACTTCTCGCCGCACTAAGACTCCTGAAGACGGAAGAAGAATAAACAAGTCCATAACCTAACGGAAGACAAGCCGCACATTCCTTGCCTGTTCTCCAATTATTCATAAAAAATCAATATAAACAAATGTTTTTCACAGGTATCATAATAGCCGTAATGGCATTGGCGATAATAGGCGTGTTCCACCCCATAGTGATAAAGACGGAATACTACACCGGAGTAAGATACTGGTGGGTGTTCATGCTCCTCGGACTCCTGTGTCTGGCGGCAGCGCTTTTCGTAGAAGACATTATCGGGTCGGCAGCGCTGGGACTTGCCGGGGCGTCATTCCTATGGTCTATCCTCGAACTCTTCGAACAGAGAGAAAGAGTGAGAAAAGGATGGTTTCCGATGAACCCAAAGCGAAAAGACGAATACGACAAATAGAAAGCGCAGCCTCTCGTTGCGCATACAGGCATTGCCACGCTTCATCATGAAGCCGAAAGACAGGACAAAGAACAGAGGAAATGAAGACAAAACTTTTAGTCGTGGGAAAGACAAACGACAAGAACATAACGAAAGGGATTGACGACTATGTGGGAAGAGTGAAGCATTACATGCCTTTCGACATAGAGGTAATCCCCGAACTCAAAAACACGAAAAGCCTCACACAGAGCAACCAGAAGGAGATGGAAGCGGAACAGATTCTCAAGAGGCTGCAACCGTCAGACACCGTGGTGCTGCTCGACGAACACGGCAAGGAATACAGAAGCATAGAGTTTGCCAGATGGATAGAGAAGCAGCAGCAGACTGCACGGAGCCTCGTGTTCATAATCGGCGGACCGTACGGCTTTGCCGACTCCGTATACGAGAGAAGCGACGCCAAGCTGTCGCTCTCAAAAATGACTTTCTCACACCAGATGATACGCCTGCTCTTCGTGGAGCAGATATACAGGGCGTGCACAATCATAAAAGGCGAACCGTATCATCACGAATGAAGACAATCAAACATGAATGCCTGTCACCATTACGGCTTTTCAGAAGAATAAATACACGTAAGTGTTAAAGTTTTGTTAAAATCATTGACACGGGAGGATATTTTTAGTACCTTTGCATCGTTTTTTCAGGAAAACAACATTAAAGTATTAATAATCAGCTACTTATAAGGTTTTAAAGAAAATATCAGGCATGAGACAACTAAAAATTCAGAAAAGTATTACCAACCGTTCCAGTGAAGCACTCGACAAATACCTCGTTGAGATAGGTCGTGCGCCGTTGATTTCCATCGACGAGGAGATTGAACTCGCACAGAAAATCAAGAAAGGCGGACGTGAGGGCGAAAGAGCAAAGAACAAGTTGGTGACAGCCAATCTTAGATTTGTCGTATCTGTTGCCAAGCAATATCAGCATCAGGGCCTTACTCTGACCGACCTTATAGACGAAGGCAACATCGGACTCATCAAGGCCGCACAGAAATTCGATGAGACCAGAGGCTTCAAGTTCATCTCCTACGCCGTGTGGTGGATCCGCCAAAGCATCCTTCAGGCAATAGCAGAGCAGAGCCGCATCGTGAGACTCCCGCTGAACCAGGTGGGTTCGCTCAACAAGATAAACCATGAGATCAACAAGTTTGAGCAGGAAAACCAGCGCCATCCTTCAGTTTCCGAGCTCTCTGAAGTAACGAAGCTCGACGAAGAGAAGATCGGACAGTCGCTTGCTGCCGACGGTCACCACGTGAGCATCGACGCCCCATTCCAGGACGGTGAAGACAACTGTATGCTCGACGTGATGCCTAGTGGAGAGGACAGCAGGACCGACCGCGTGGTAGACCACGAATCCATGGCCCTTGAGCTTAATTCCGTATTGAGCAAGGTGCTCAAAGAGAGAGAGATAACCATCATCCGCGAATGCTTCGGTATAGGATGTCAGGAAAAGGGCCTTGAGGAAATAGGCGACCAGCTCGGTCTTACACGTGAGCGCGTGAGACAGATCAGAGAGAAGAGCATCGCCAAGCTGCGCGACAGCGGCAACGCCAAGATTCTCATCAAGTATCTGGGCTGATGCCCACCCCCTCTGTTGGGGAAGAAATGAGACAAAAGACGGGAAGCAATTCCCCATAGCAGACAATATATGCGTCTTGCCACAGACATGATTCATACATCATGGCGGCATGACGCATTTTTCTTTCCAACTTACTTTATTTGAACCCAAACCGACGGTTACGGTTTGCATGGATTCCGTTTTTATTGAAGAGTAGATTTTGTCTGGCTTCTAATGAGTATTAGCAAGTTGTTGAGAATAAAAAAAACACAAAACGCAAGGCTTTTAATAATAAATTTATTAACTTTGCAAAATCAAGCATTAAGGTATAGGAGTTCAGCAAGTTTCCGAACTTGCTTACAGGCAGACAAGATGCAGGTTGGTCACTTGTCAACTGATGTCCGAAATGCCTTTTCAACGTAAAAAGAAAATTACAAGATAATATAATATGAACATTCTAGAATTGAGCGAACAAGAGATTGTACGCCGCCAGAGCTTGCAGACGCTACGCGATATGGGCATCGACCCATATCCTGCCGCAGAGTTTCCAACAAACGCTTTCAGTACTGACATAAGATCTGAGTTCAAAGACGAGGACGAACCTCGCCAAGTGATGATAGCGGGCCGACTGATGGGCCGCAGAGTCATGGGAAAGGCATCCTTCGCTGAGATACAAGACTCCAAAGGAAGAATACAGGTGTATGTTTCACGCGACGAGATCTGTCACGGCGACAACAAGGACCTTTATAATGTAGTATTCAAAAAGCTCATGGACATCGGTGACTTCATCGGTGTCAAAGGATTCGTATTCCGCACACAGACAGGCGAGATTTCAGTTCACGCACAGGAGCTGACCCTGCTCTCGAAAAGTCTGAAGCCGCTGCCTATCGTGAAATACAAGGACGGAGTGGCATACGACAAATTCGACGATCCGGAACTTCGCTACAGACAGAGATATGTAGACCTCGTTGTGAACGACGGAGTGAAGGACACTTTCCTGAAACGCGCCACGGTGTTGCGCACGCTGAGAAAAGTGCTCGACGAAGCCGGCTACACGGAGGTGGAGACCCCTACCCTGCAGAGTATCGCAGGTGGTGCGTCAGCAAGACCGTTCATCACTCATTTCAACGCCCTCGACCAGGATATGTATATGCGTATTGCCACAGAGCTGTATCTGAAGAGGCTTATAGTAGGCGGTTTTGAAGGTGTTTATGAAATCGGAAAGAACTTCAGGAACGAGGGAATGGACCGCAACCACAATCCAGAGTTCACATGTATGGAGCTCTACGTGCAATACAAGGACTACAACTGGATGATGGCATTCACAGAGAAACTCCTCGAGACAATCTGTATAGCAGTGAACGGTTCGCCTGAAAGGGAAATAGACGGCAAGATGGTGAGCTTCAAGGCTCCATACCGCCGCCTGCCTATCCTTGACGCCATCAAGGAGAAAACAGGTTTCGACTGCAACGGAAAGACAGAAGAGGAAATCCGTGCGTTCTGCCTTGAAAAGGGAATGGAAGTCGACGAGACATTCGGCAAGGGAAAACTCATCGACGAACTCTTCGGAGAGTTCTGCGAAGGAACATTCATCCAGCCTACATTCATCACAGACTATCCCGTGGAGATGTCTCCGCTGACAAAGATGCACCGTTCGAAACCAGGTCTTACAGAGCGCTTCGAGCTGATGGTAAACGGCAAGGAACTTGCCAACGCATACTCTGAGCTCAACGATCCAATCGACCAGGAGAACCGTTTCGTAGACCAGATGAAGCTTGCCGACAAGGGCGATGACGAGGCAATGATCATTGACAAGGATTTCCTGCGTGCGCTGCAATACGGCATGCCTCCTACCAGCGGTATCGGCATCGGCATAGACCGCCTCGTAATGCTCATGACGGGAAAGACTTACATCCAGGAAGTGTTGTTCTTCCCACAGATGAAGCCGGAAAAGAAAATGCCGCAAAGCACCATAAACGAATGGGAAGAAATCGGAGTGTCGGAAAATTGGGCTTACGTAATGCGTAAGGCCGGATTCAACCTCATCTCAGACATCAAGGGTGAAAAGGCGCAAGGTCTCCAGCAGAAAATAGGAGAAATAAACAAGAAATACAAATTGGGCTACGAAAAGCCGTCTCTCGACGAAGTGCAGAACTGGATTGACAAAGCCAATCCTTCGGCTGAAGCAAATGCTTCGACAGAATCTTAATAATTCATATCTCCAGATATGTCCGGACGACAAAGAACAATGGGTCCGGACATATCTCACCCAAACAAATTTGACAGAATGTTTAACTGTGGTAAAATTGCAATAATTGGCGGAGGTAGCTGGGCTACGGCTATTGCAAAGATTGTTGTGGAAAAAACCCACCACATTGGATGGTACATCCGCAGAGATGACCGTATTGACGAATTTCGCCGATTAGGACACAACCCGTCTTATCTGATGGGAGTTAGATTTAATGTAGATGAGATTTGTTTCTCTTCAGACATCAACGAGATTGTAGAAAAATACGATACGCTGGTGTTTGTAACACCATCACCATACCTGAAAAACCACCTGAAAAAGCTCAAGACAAACATTTCAAACAAATTCATCGTCACAGCCATAAAAGGTATCGTACCCGATGAAAACCTGGTATGCTCAGAATACTTCCACAACGTATTCGACGTGCCGGAAGAAAACATCGCTTGCCTTGGAGGACCGTCGCACGCAGAAGAGGTAGCACTCGAAAGGTTGTCGTATCTGACCGTGGGATGCTGCGACGAGGAAAAAGCCCAGGCATTCACAGACATACTGGTGAACGACTATATCAAGACGAAGACAAGCCTCGATGTAGTCGGAATAGAATATGCTTCCGTATTGAAAAACGTATATGCAATAGCGTCGGGAATATGCAGCGGACTGAAATTCGGCGACAATTTCCAGTCGGTACTCATATCTAATGCCGTGCAGGAAATGTCAAGATTCCTGACTGCAGTACACCCTATCGAGCGTTGCGTATATGACTCCGTCTATCTTGGCGACCTTCTCGTCACGGCATACAGCAACTTCTCGCGCAACCGCACATTCGGAACGATGATAGGCAAAGGATATAGCGTGAAAAGCGCACAGATAGAGATGGAGATGATAGCCGAAGGATATTTCGGAACGAAATGCATGAAAGAGATAAACAGACACATGCATGTGAACATGCCGATTCTGGATGCTGTATACAACATCTTGTACGAACGCATAAGTCCGCAGATTGAAATAAAGCTGCTGACAGATTCTTTCAGATAAAGAAGACAAACATAAATCACAAACGAATATGGAAAAAATAAAATTGAACACAAAAAAAGCCGAACAGTTTCTGAAAGCAGGAGCTGTGGAAGGTTTTGAAGGAAAAGTCAAGAAAGCTCAAGAGGCATTGGAGAATGCCACATGTGAAGGAAACGATTTTCTGGGCTGGCTCCATCTGCCATCAGAAATTTCTGCAGACTTCATCGCTGAGCTCCAGCAATGTGCAGACACCCTACGCAGCAACTGCGAGGCAATCGTAGTGGCAGGTATCGGCGGAAGCTACCTTGGCGCAAAAGCCGTAATCGAAGCTCTGAGCAACTCTTTCCAGTGGCTCGTCAACGACGGCAGCAACCCTACAATACTTTTTGCAGGAAACAATATCGGCGAGGATTATCTTTCCGAACTGACATCATATCTGAAAGGCAAGAAATTCGGCGTAATAAACATATCCAAGTCTGGCACGACTACTGAAACAGCACTCACTTTCAGACTGCTCAAGAAGCAATGTGAGGAACAGCGCGGAAAGGAAGAAGCAAAGAAGGTAATAGTGGCTATTACTGACGCCAAGAAGGGTGCTGCCCGTGCAGCAGCCACAAAAGAAGGCTACAAGACATTCGTGATTCCGGATAACGTCGGCGGACGCTTCTCAGTACTCACTCCAGTAGGACTCCTACCTATCGCATGCGCAGGATTCGACATCAAGAAACTCGTAGAGGGTGCGGTGGAAATGGAAAAAGCCTGTGATATCAACGTGCCGTTCGCAGAAAACCCTGCCGCACAATACGCTGCCGTAAGAAACGGACTCTATCAGGAGGTTGGAAAGAAAATCGAGATAATGGTGAACTATCAGCCGAAGCTCCATTTCTTCTCAGAGTGGTGGAAGCAGCTCTATGGCGAAAGCGAAGGAAAAGAAGGCAAGGGAATCTTCCCCGCTTCCTGCGATTTCACAACAGACCTCCATTCTATGGGACAATGGATACAGGAAGGCGAGCGCACTATCTATGAAACCGTTATCAGCATAGAGAAGCCTAACCGTGAATTGCTCTTCCCTAACGACGAAGACAATCTGGACGGTTTGAACTTCCTTGCAGGAAAACGAGTGGACGAAGTGAACAAGATGGCTGAACTCGGAACAAGACTCGCTCATATCGACGGAGGAGTGCCAAACATACATATCAGCGTTCCGAAACTTGACGAATACTACATCGGTCAGCTGATATACTTCTTCGAGAAGGCTTGCGGAATAAGCGGACTGCTTCTCGAAGTAAACCCATTCAACCAGCCTGGCGTGGAAGCATACAAGCGCAACATGTTTGCTTTGCTCGACAAACCTGGCTATGAAGAAGACAGCAAGGCTATCAAAAAACGTTTGGCTGAAGAGGCTTAAACTTGAAAGCAAAATACATTATATATATAAGGCAAATGTCAGACATGGCATTTGCCTTATTTTTTGCAGCATCCAGACATGTTGCCAGATAGGGAAAAGACAAGAAGAGAAGGGAAACATTATTATATTGTGGACAGACTTTTACACGAAAAAACTTTGTGAAAATTTGTTTTTCAAACAAATTAAATGTACCTTTGCAATTGATATGGTAACAGAAGCAAAGGGAATCACAATAATTTCAAAGCTGTGATTTACGATGCTGACGTGCAAGGGAATCAGGTGAAAGACCTGAACTGTTCCTGCAGCTGTAATCCACATTATGGAGCTAACATCAGAAAGCCACTGACATGAAACAAAAGGGTTTCAAGTATTGTCGGGAAGGCGTTGGCTCTGTGGAAAGTCAGAATACCTGCCAGATCACAACTCGTAGATAACATGCTCCCAGGATAGGAGAAGATAATCTAATTATGCAAAAGAATAAAATCATATTATTGGCTATTGCCGCAGGTGCTTATAGCATCAGCACCAATGCCCAGAACAGCAAAGATAATATTGCTGGCGACAAGACGCTGCAAGAGGTTGTCGTGACCGCTACCGGTACCGGCCACCTGCTGAAGGATGTGCCTGTGCAGACAGAAGTCATCTCGCACAAGATGATAGAGAGTTATGGAGGTAAATCCCTGGAAGACATCCTTGAAGGGCTTACGGCCTCGTTTGCCTTCAACGAAGGCGACATGGGCAGCAAAGCACAGCTTGGAGGACTCGGAAACAACTATATACTGATTCTCATCAACGGCAAAAGGCTACATGGAGACAACGGAGGCGAAAACGACCTCGGACTGATCGACCCGAACAATATTGAGAGAATAGAAATAGTAAAAGGTGCCCAATCTGCTCTCTATGGTTCTGATGCCATGGCTGGAGTGATAAACATCATAACAAAGAAACACGACACGCAAGGTCTGCTTCTAGAAAACACAACTCGCTACAGTCGTTTCAACGACATCAGACAACGCAATGGATTGGGACTGAGAATAGGCAAAGTGCAGTCGTATACCAGCTTCCAGCTGCAACACAACGATGGATGGCAAAACACTTCAAAAGAATTTGCAGAAGGCCAAGTAGTACCTGATTCAAGAAACAAGACAACAAACAAATTCACGAACTGGCAGATCAGCGAAAGACTGACATATAATCCGACAAAGAATCTTGAACTGTATGCCGACGGGTATTTCTACAAGAAATCCATCAACAGACCCACTAACGGCAACTATGCCTCATGCGACGTCTACACATACGACCTGCTCTATCGCAACGCTTCTGCAGCGATAGGCGGTAAACTGTTTACAAACAAAGACAAGAAGGACTATATATCGATTGACGTGGACTGGAACAAGCATGCCTACTATTACCACTATACAAGCAAGACATACGAAGATGCCTATATAGACGGCAAACTGGAACACGGAGTGCCCTTCTATCCAGGCAAAGAGCGTCTGCAAGCCGACCAGCAACGCGTGATGGCTATGCTGAAAGGCGTTTTCCATCTGCCTTATGCAAACACCTTGAATGTTGGAGCCGAATACAGATACGACTATCTTAAAGCCCCAATGAGGACTGCAAACGGTAGCGCTGACGACAACACGGGAGCTATATATGCACAAGACGAATTCAACATCATTCCATGGCTGAACATAACGGCAGGAGCAAGACTCGTGGACAATTCAAGATTCGGATTCCACTTCACGCCTAAAGTGAGTACGATGGCCAGTCTTGGCGACTTCCGACTGCGTTTGGGATGGAGTCAGGGATTCAAGGCGCCAACTGTTAAAGAATTGTATTACAGATATTTGCACGTGATGGGTTCGACCACTTTCTTCAATATGGGAAACACGTCGCTCAAACCACAGACAAGCAACTACTTCAGCGCTGGACTCGAATACAGGAACGAGAGATTCACTGCTTCTGTAACCGGTTACTTTAATAAACTGGAAGACATGATAGAACTTGTCAACGTTCCGGTAGACGAGTTGCCAAAGGACGTGACGACCGGTTATCTCGGGGACGGCAGCGGAAAGGTAACGGCAAGACGTTACAAAAACATGGAAAACGCCAAGACTTATGGCATAGACGTCAACCTGTCGTATAATATATACAAGGATCTGAGCATCGTCGGAAACTACAGTTACCTCGACACTCAAGCCAACATGTATGACACAGACCACGACAGGATGAAAAAGGCCGTGATAGACGGTATGGCACACAACAAGTGGAATGCATCGTTGGTTTACGGACACAGATTCTCTACGGTATACCGATTTGGAGCCAGCCTCTCCACACGCGGCAGCAGCAAACGCTACTACGAAAACAACGGAAACGGCAAACACTATCAGATATGGCGAATCAACACCACGCATGATTTCGGAAAGGCAGGGGCTGAGATGTCGTATAAGGTTGAGTTGGGAGTGGACAATATCTTCAACTACAAAGACACCACGATGCGTCCATACCATCTCGGAACAAACAATGGCGGCACAAGCATATATGCCTCATTCGCCATAAAGTTCAACAAAGGAAAGAAGATTTTCAACCATAATTATAAACAAAACAAAAAACAAGATGAAGAAGATTAAAATCTTTCTGATGATGTTGCTCGCTGTATTGAGCTTTACAGCTTGCGACGATGATGATGACTCTAAGCAGAGCATCATCTCTGAGTATTCCATGAACGACCAGCAGGTGGCTGCACAGAAAGCCAAGTCGGGCAAAGACAAAGCCGTGCTGCTCGTAGCCTTCGGTTCTACTTGGACAAATGCCTTCGCCGCTTTTGATGACACGAAAAAGGCTTATGAGGATGCTTTCCCAGATGCAGACGTTTACTTCTGCTTCTCTTCTGACATCTGCATCAACCGTGCCAGTGCTGGAGAACATGGCGAGTCACGCAACTATTATGAGCCACGTTATTTGCTCCACGCCATCGGTGCTGCAAAGTACAAGACTGTTTACGTGCAGAGCCTCCAGGTTATCCCTGGAGAGGAGTTCGCAAATGTTGTTGCTGCCGTAAAGAAATTCGCCAACAACGGTTATGTAAAGGATGCACACCTCGATGACGAATATCTGAAGACCGTAGAGATCCACCTCGGTATGCCTTTGCTCAACGACCTTGACGAGGTTGACGACGTGGCAAAACTGCTCAATGACCTCTATCAAGACGAGGCGGCACAGGGCGTTGTTGCTTTTATGGGTCACGGAAACCCTGACAACTACGACTCTTTCAAGGCAAACATCCGCTACACACAGCTTGAAAAGGCCCTGCAGACTTACAGCAAGAACTACTACGTAGGTACTGTTGACATGAAGGACAACTACAAGCAGAATGTAATGGCACGTATGCAGAACAACAACATCACTTCTGGCAAGGTTTATCTCCACGCTCTGATGTCTATAGCCGGTGACCACGCACACAACGATATGGCTGGCGAGGGAAACGACTATTGGGACGCAAGTGAGCCGACAAGTGAAGACAACAGCTGGTTTGAGTTCTTCAACCACAATGGCTTCACATCTGTAGTTCCTCAGACCAACGGCAACCCACTCGGACTCCTGGAGTTGCCTACTATCCGCCAGATATGGATAAACCATACGAAGAATGCTGAGCTTCTTGAAGACGCTTACCATTCAATGTATCCAGAGGAATAATAATCAATCATAGAACCGGTTTATATATAACAGGGACGCGGAACAACATGCATGTTCTGCGTACCTGTTTTTACCGTTTATTTAGACACATGAAAATTTTATATTATTTTGCAGTAATAATGACTATGCTCATTTCTTGCGCCACAGCTCAGGACGGCAAGAAAGAGCTTGTTGCAGACAGCCTGTACCACGACCAGGACTCTGTACTTTCACACATTGAAGACTATAGCGACACGATAGAGATAAAATATGCCAAAGGACTGAAAGTAGAATACAAACCCGACGGCATTCATGTCACTATAACAAACCCTGACCCTGCTGCCAAAGCAAGCAAGCCTCAACACATCACAATCAGAAAATCTTCTTCACGCTTTATATGCACCACGGCTTTACAACTCGGAAATTTTGAAGTACTCGGTCTGGAAGACAAAATCGTCGGAATCAATTCTCTACGACATATCTTCTCACTCAGGATGCTTGACCAACTTGAAAGCGGAAAGACAGCTGAGATAGGGAAAGAAGGAAACTTCGACCTTGAAACCGTGATGCGCACAAAACCTGACTTTATCCTCGTGAGCGCAAGCAAATATGGAGGCTTTGAAGCTCTGAAAGAATGTGGCATTCCACTTATCTTCCATCACGGATACAAAGAAACTAACCCACTGGGACAGGCTGAATGGATAAAGCTCGTTGGCATCCTCACAGGAGAAACGAAAAGGGCTAATGCCGTTTTCGCTGACATCGAGAAAAAATACAACACTCTGAAGGAAGAAGTGGAAAAGGCAACCTCTGACAACAAGAAACTCCCAACCGTGATAAGCGGCAGACAGCTTCGAGACGGATGGTATATCGTGGGCGGCAGAAGCTATATGGCACAACTGTTCAGAGATGCAGGTGCAGACTATATAATGAAAGACAACAAGGAGTCTGGTGGCATTGCCCTCGACTTCGAATCTGTTTATGCCAAAGGAATTCATGCTGACTTCTGGCAGACGGATGGTTCGTCGAAAGGCAATTTCTCATTGAAAGAACTTGCAAACGAAGATGCCAGATATGCCACTATGGACGCTTTCAAGAACAAGAGGGTAATCTTCTGCGACTTGAGCCAGACGCCTTACAGAGAGCTTGGCGGAGTGCAGCCACACTTCTTGCTCGCAGACTTCGTGAAAGCTTTCCATCCGGAAATACTGCCAAGCTATATTCCTAAATACTATAAACTAATAAAGTAACATTCAATTAAACAATCAATTATACAACTTGAAAAAAGCAAGATATTTATGAATCGCCTTATATTTTTACCCTTTGCCCTGACTATACCAAGCATTGCATCAGCACAGAATGACAAAGTTCGCGAGAATATACTCAATCCTGTTATCGTAACAGGTACAGGCACCTATAGAAAGGCAGAAAACTCACCCGTTGAAGTGAAGGTAATCTCGGCAAAAGAACTGAAAAATGCCAATGTGACAAGTCTTCAGGAAGCCTTGGCCAAACTCACATCAAACATAACCACCTATACAAACGGAATGGGCACCACCGTGAATTTCAACGGAATAAGCGACGCATACATGCTGATTCTCGTAAACGGCAAGAGAATGTCGGGCGACGACAGATGGAACCGTATCAGCATTGACAACATCAAGCGCATAGAAATCCTGTCGGGAGCAGCAAGCGCCCTTTATGGAAGTAATGCCATAGCCGGAGTGATAAACGTAATCACAGACGATGGCAAAAACAACCTTGAGGTGACAAGTAGCACAAAAGTGATGAACAAAGGCAGATTCGACCAGGATATCAACGTGGATATAACAAAGGGAAAATTCTCAAGCCACACAAGCTATAACCACCGTCAGGCTGACAACTGGCAAGTGAACAGATATCAGGAATTCAAGGAAGGCGACGAATCCGTATTGAAGCTTACCGGCAGACCGATGTCTACGGCTTTCAAGTCTGACAACATCAGCGAGAGGCTGGAATGGAGATTCAATGACGAAATCGACATCTACCTATCCGGCAACCTATATGGTCACAAAACCGGACGCGACAGAAACGCTACATACTACACACAGAAAGCAACAACCGACAAGACTACGGGGGACAAGACTTATACTTATACTTCAAAGCAAGCCTACACCTACGATATAAAACACAGGACATACAACCTGGGAGCTGGTGCAAGATGGGTGCCAAACAGAAATGTGCATCTCTACTTTGACGTATACATGGACAACTTCAAGTCGGCTTATGACTACTGGCAAACGGCAACCAAAGAAGCTTACGACGAAACACGCAAGAACACACAGTATATAAACGAGACCATAAAAGGTATTTTCAGGCTCAACAACTGGAACAAGCTATCGGCTGGCATAGAGATGGAACAGGAAAACCTGAAGAGCGCCTCTGACAATATTGACAAGGAGAGCACATATACATACAACCTGTTCGCACAGGATGAAATCCGCATTGTCAAAGGTCTGGAAGCTGTTGTGGGACTGAGATATACCTACAACAAGCACTTCGGAAGCAATGTGACTCCAAACACGGCCCTCTTCTATCACATCGCCGGATTCAGAGCCAGAGTAAGCTATGCTGAAGGCTACCGTACCCCTACCCTCTCTCAGCTTTATGCTACCGACCAGACTAAGACATCTGCCCGATACACAATCAACAACACCATGCTGAAGCCCGAAAAGAACAGATTCTGGAATGCCAACCTGGAATATGCCAACAAGTGGTTCACCCTGAGCGTCAGCGGATTCCTCAACAATATCCGCAACATGATAAACTACCGCACCATGACACTGGCTGAGATTGAAGCCAGTGAGAAACTGACGGCTCTCTATAATGAAGGCTGGACAACTATACGTCAACGCGACAATATAGACAAAGCCACCATAAAGGGAATATCAACAAACTTAAAGCTTCTTCTCCCATATGGATTCTCTGCTTCTGCAGGCTATACATTCTGCGATACCAAGGCAAAAAGCGTGACGCTTGACAAAAAGACTCAACAATATAAGATGTCAGAAACTCCAGTGGACAAGAGCGTGAAAAATGTTGTAAATGTATCTGCCGCATGGGACAAAAGCTGGGGTTCATATCATCTAAACACCCAGATCAACGGTCACATACAGGGCAAAAGATACTCAAATACATATGGCTACGCTCCTGAATATCAGCAATGGGACATTGTTACGCGGCACACTTTCAGCCTGAAACAATTTACCATAACACCAGGTGTAGGCATAGACAATATCTTCAACAAGCGTGACACATCTTACTGGAATTCTAATTTCTCTACAATAAATCCTGGAAGATCCGTTATATTGAGTGTAACTTTAAAATTCAAAGACTGATATGAGAATATATGTGGCAGGCATCGGACCTGGCAGTGCGGAAGATATAACTCCCGCACTTCAACAGGCCGTAGCAGACAGTAACGTAGTTGTAGGATACAAATATTACTTCCAGTTCATCGAGAAGTTCATATCCGACGATACAGTCTGCATAGACACCGGAATGAAAAAAGAACGCCAACGTGCCGAGATGGCCTTTGAATATGCCGAGAAGGGGAATACCGTGTGTGTGGTTTCCAGCGGCGATGCCGGCATATATGGCATGGCTCCTCTCATTTATGAGATGAAGCGTGAGAAGGAATCCAAAGTGGAAATCGTCTCAATACCCGGCATCAGCGCATTCCAGAAAGCAGCCTCCCTCCTCGGAGCTCCGATGGGACATGACTTCTGCGTAATATCCATGAGCGACCTCATGACGCCCTGGCATGTGATAGAGAAAAGAATTGTTGCTGCAGCGGAAGCTGACTTCATCACTGCCGTATATAACCCTAAAAGCAACGGCAGATACTGGCAGTTGTACCGTCTGAAAGAACTGTTTCTCAAATATAGAAGCGAGGACAATATCGTAGGATACGTGAGACAAGCAGGACGTGAGGAACAAAGTGTAAAGATCACAACGCTGAAGGATTTCAATCCTGAGGATATAGATATGTTTACAGTGGTAATAATTGGCAACAGCCAGTCTTACAACTGGAACGGATCGTTCATCACCCCACGTGGCTATTACCGCAAAGACAAGGAGGATGAAGATTGCAAAGTGGGGCAAAGCATAATGATAAAGTCTTTCCGAACTATCAGAAATGAACTGAAGAACCGGGACATCCCTACATGGAAACTATGGCCACTCCTTCATGCCATTCATACTACGGCAGACTTCGATATGGAAAACCTGTTGTGGATGGACAACGAAGCCACAGCAAAGATTTACGACAAGGTAAAAAGCAGAGAAATAAAGGTTATTGTTACAGATGTCTCTATGGTAGCATCCGGCATACGCAAGGGAGCACTGGAGCGACTTGGAATAGAAACCGTATGCTACATCAATGACCCCCGCGCCATAGAAATGGCCAAAGAAAAAAACATAACCCGCGCTCAGGCCGGGATGCGGCTTGCTTCACAAGAGCATCCCAACGCCCTATATGCCTTCGGCAATGCTCCTACAGCACTGCTGGAACTCTGTTCGCTGGTAAGAAAACAAATTTGCAGACCTGCAGGAATAGTGGGAGCACCTGTCGGATTCGTACATGTTGAGGAAAGCAAACACGCTGCCAAGGCTCTCACCGATATACCTAAAATCATAATTGACGGAAGAAAGGGCGGAAGTAATCTTGCAGCAACGCTCATAAACAGCATTCTGACATTCGACGATGCAGAACAATTGAGACCGGGCAGAGACGTATAACCCTATTATAAGTAGTGAAGACATGAATAAATGTTATATTATAGGACTCTCCGACAGCCACAGACTTTGCCTCACACCAGAGGTCATGAAAATCATATCCGCAGGAAGAGTCTTCTCCGGTGGTATGCGCCATCATGAAATCATAGCCAGCATGTTGCCCACCAGATACGTATGGATAAACATTACCATACCAATTACCGACGTACTGGAAAAATACAAGCACCATGATGAACTGGTAATTTTCGCCTCAGGCGACCCCCTGTTCTATGGTTTCGCCAATACCGTAAAGAGGTCTTTTCCTGAAGTACAAATGAAAGTGTTTCCCACATTCAACTCTCTTCAGCTACTTGCACACAAACTGAATCTCGCTTATAATGACATGTACACGGCATCGCTTACCGGCAGACCGTGGGACCGGTTAGACGAAGCCCTCATACGCGGAGAACGTCTCATTGGCTGTCTCACCGACAAGAACAAGACTCCACATGAGATATGGCAAAGAATGCACACCTATGGCTACGACAACTACGAAATGTATGTGGGTGAAAACCTTGGCAATGAAGAAAAAGAGAGCATTGGACAATACGACCCTGCCAAAGGTTACTCTACCCCTAATTGCATAATATTGGAACAAAGAAAACTCATACGCCAGAATATCGGCATCCCAGACGAAGCCTTCCACTTGCTGGATGGCCGCAGCAGGATGATAACTAAAATGCCCGTACGTATGGCATCTTTGTCGGCCCTTCAGTTGGCTGAAAAGAAATCCTTCTGGGATATAGGATTCTGTACTGGTAGCGTGAGCATTGAGGCCAAGCTCGCCTATCCTCATCTGAAGGTCACGGCATTCGAAATACGCGACGAGGGAAAGGAACTCATGCTTGCAAACTCCAGGAAATTCCATGCCCCTGGCATTGACGCAAGGATAGGCGACTTCTGCAATATGGACATAAGCGACTGCCCCCTGCCCGACGCCGTATTCATCGGCGGTTATGGAGGCAAGATGAAAGAAGTACTTATAAAAGTAAAAAATGTCTTGTCTCACTCTGGTTGCATAGTTTTCAATTCTGTCAGCGAAACAAGCAAAGACTCTTTCTTCAGCATTACGAGAGAGTTAGGCATGACAACAGAAATACTACACACGATAACTGTTGACGGCAACAACCCTATTACAATAATGAGAGCGATATGAGCTCCTGTGTTGTAGAACACAATACGTTTGAAAGCAATATGATAAAATACGAGACAATAAACGATGCAGGCAGACGTCTTGCAGACAAAATACGAAAAGGAAACTTGTGCTTTGATGGTGAGGCGATAGTCTTCATCGGAGCATTGGGCATCTGCGTGAGAAAAATACTTCCCATTGTCAAAGACAAACACACCGACCCCGCAGTAGTATGTGTAGACTCAACAGGGAAATACGTAATTCCTGTTTTGAGCGGACACGTGGGCGGTGCCAACGGCCTTGCCCGAGAAATAGCGAAAGTTATAAATGCTGAGGCTATTATAACCACCCAGAGCGACAATACCGGTCTGTGGTCTCTCGACACCATAGCCAAGCGCTTCGGATGGCAAATCACCAAAATGACAAATGAGGAAATGAATAAAGTCATCGCTACATTTGTCAACAAATGCCCAACCGCCCTCGTGTGTGAAGTGGATGACGAAGGAACAAGATATTTGAAATCCTCATGCCCGACACATGTCACAGTCTACGACAGCTATAATGACTATTTGTCAGATGGCAATTCTAACGACAAGACTACCGGTAATGACAAATGGAATAAAGAATTGCTGATCTTGGTGTCTCCACACAGATATGACATAAGCAGAGTGAAACATATCCAGTATTGTCCGCAATGCCTCAATCTCGGCATTGGTTGCCAGAAAGACGCTCCCACTGGTATTGCCAACGAAATATTGTCGAATGTCCGCAATGAAGGCTATGCTATGGAGAGCATACGAACTGTCTCAACCATAACATTGAAGAAAGACGAGGCTGCATTGAAGAAACTCCAAGCCCTATTGCCATGGGCCGAACTGAATATCTATCCTGCCGAGACTCTTTGCCAGATAGAGGTTCCGAACCCTTCCGACAAGGTATTTGAAGTGACAGGCTGCCATGGTGTTGCTGAGGCTTCCGCATTGGCTGCAAGCAGAAACGGCAGTTTGGTGGTGGAGAAACAGAAAGGTAGTGTGTCTGCCGACGACAAGACGTTTTTCTATACATGGGCTCTTGGTGAAGACGAATTTGCATGCCACAAACCAGACATGAACAATAGCCTTGACAACGGACACATAGAAATAGTGGGGGCTGGTCCAGGCGACCCTGATCTTATAAGCGTGCGCGGCAGGAAATTCCTCGAGCAGGCAGATCTTATCCTTTATGCAGGAAGTCTTGTACCCAAGGAACTGACATACTGTGCCAAAGCGGGAGCCACAGTACGCTCATCTGCAGGAATGGACCTTGAGGAGCAATTCCACCTGATGAAGAAATTCTATGACGAAGGAAAACTCATAGTGCGTCTCCATACAGGCGACCCTTGTATCTATGGTGCCATACAGGAACAGATGGCATATTTCGACGAATACGGTATGCACTACCACATCACTCCTGGTATCAGCAGTTTTCTTGCTGCCGCTGCAGAACTCAGAAGCCAGTTCACAATCCCGGAAAAATGTCAGACTATCATCCTGACCCGTGGCGAAGGACGTACTCCAATGCCCGACAAAGAGAAGCTCCATCTCTTGGCAGAACATCAATCCACTATGTGTATATTCCTCAGTGCCAGCATTGTAGACGAAGTGATGAAAGAACTCCTCGATGGTGGTTATCCTCCCGAAACGCCTGTTGCGGCATGCTATAAATTAACATGGAAAGAGCAGCGCATTTATCGTGGCCAACTGAAAGACCTGTCCAAGATTCTCAAGGACAACAACCTTACTCTCACAACAATGATAGTTGTAGGAGAGGCTATCGACAATCGTAATGGTCTGAGCAAACTCTACGACGGACATTTCACTCATCTATTCAGAAAGGGTAAAGAATGATACTTATCTTTGGCGGCACAACAGAAGGCCGCATCGCTGTGGAGGTATGCGAAGAAGCAGGAAAGCCATTCTACTACTCCACAAGAAGCAAGCTGCAAGAAGTGGAGATGCACAACGGCGTGCGTCTCTCTGGAAGCATGTCCGCCACTGAGATAAAGTCATTCTGCCACGACAATAATATCGGCTGCATCATCGACGCTGCCCACCCCTTTGCCGAAAACCTGCACAAGGCGATTGAAGAAGCAGGCATTCCTGTAATAAGGGTTGAACGTTCTTTCCCACGCCATGCCATCGGTGTGACATATTGCCATAGCTATGAAGAAGCTATCAGTAGACTCGAAGCTGACGACATCAACTGTCTGCTGGCGTTGAGTGGAGTAAACACTATCAGTAAGTTGGAAGCTTATTGGCGGAAACATACAACTTTCTTCCGAATCCTCGACAGACAGGAGAGTCTTGACAAAGCGGAGGTCTCAGGTTTTCCAAGTGAGCATCTGGTAATGTATAACGAAAACCTTGAGATACCATCAGCCGAAGCTGAAAAGGCCATGATGAAGCGCATTGGCTGCGATGCCATACTGACCAAGGAAAGCGGATTGTCCGGAGGATTCGACGCAAAGATAGAGGCAGCACAAAAACTAGGGCTGAAAATCTACGTAATCGAGCATCCTGCACTTCCCGGCGATTGGGTTTACGTAACAGGAAAATACGGACTAAGACGAAGCATCGAACAGATGATGCCCGATTTCTTTCCACTGAAAACAGGTCTCACTACCGGTGCCTGCGCCACAGCTGCTACAAAAGCAGCACTTCTCTCCCTCTTGTTTGATGATGACGACGAGGAAGTTTCCTTTTCTCTTCCTGATGGTGAAATACTCACTATCCCCGTTGAACACAACGCCAAAGGAATTGCCACCGTCACAAAAGACTTCAGCGACGATCCGGATGTGACAAGAGGCTGTAGAATAACATCTCGCATCTCTTGCCCTGTCAGACAACAGGATACAGGCAATCCAACGATGAGCCGACAACAGATAAGGTTTCTTCATGGCAGTGGCGTTGGCACCGTCACTCTTCCAGGCTTGGGCATCCCTATCGGCGAACCTGCCGTGAACCCAACGCCCCGTAAAATGATTATAAATGAAATAAGCCGTATCACGAACATGGACGTTGATGTAACGATAAGCGTGGAGAACGGAGAGGAAATAGCCAAACATACTTTCAATCCGAGGGTAGGTGTGGTTGGTGGCATTAGCATCTTAGGCACATCAGGCATTGTCCACCCTCTTTCCAACGATGCCTTCATACGAAGCATACGCCGCGAACTGGAAGTGGCATGGGCCATGGGGCGACGAGAGATCGGACTCGTTGCCGGAATGAAAAGCGAAAAGGCATTGAGGGAAGAAAGGGACATACGCTGCATACACTACGGCAATTTCATTGGCGAGGCGCTGAAAGCTGCCTATGATATTGGATTCAGGCGTGCAACTCTCGCCATCATGATAGGAAAAGCAGTGAAATTGGCGGATGGAAACCTAGACACTCACTCACACAAAGTGGTTATGAACAAAGATTTCCTTATCTCCACCGCCAAGCAACTCGGCATAGACCCATCTCCCATCAGCCACATAACAATGGCAAGGGAGCTATGGAACATCATGCCAGCCTGTTTTTTCGAAAGGATAAAATCTCTCTGCCATGAAAACACCAAGACTGTTTTCCCGCAAGGAGAAATAAAAATAAAACTGATATGCGACACTCTACAATGATGACATTGCTCATACTGGGCATCATAGTTCTGGCTATGCTGAATCTGGCTGTAGGCTCAGTAGCCATTCCCGTAAACGCTGTATTGACAATCCTCAATCCCTTCAGCGACAAGGCCCTGCAAGGAGCGAATGCTGAGGTGTGGACAAATATCATAATATACACGCGATTGCCTCAAACCATCACAGCCATGGCCTGTGGCGCAGGCTTGTCTGTAGCCGGACTTGAGATGCAGACCGTCTTCCGCAATCCCCTTGCCGGACCTTCCGTACTGGGCATTTCCAGTGCTGCAAGTCTTGGTGTAGCTTTCGTTGTATTGCTAAGCGGAGCCATCGGCGGCACAGCCCTGTCGAGTTTCGGCATTATCGGCAACACAGCCATAACCATTGCCGCCATTTTCGGTGCCATGCTCGTGATGTCGCTGATAGTCTTTCTCTCCCATAAGGTGGAAGGCAACGTCACTCTGCTCATCACCGGTGTACTCATAGGCTATATTGCCACAGCCATCATCGGAGTGCTCAAATATTTCTCAAGCGAGGAAGATATACGAGCCTACGTAATCTGGGGGCTCGGTTCCTTCTCCCGCGTCACAGGCGGACAGGTATATGTATTCACCGGTCTCACCGCTTTTCTCCTGCCATTTGTCATGCTACTCGCAAAGCCACTGAACATCTTGCTCTTGGGTGACCTCTATGCCACGAATCTCGGTCTCAATGTCAAACGGGCACGAATGCTTACTATTGCCTCCGCCGGCACTCTCACCGCTATCGTTACCGCCTATTGTGGTCCTATAATGTTCCTCGGTCTTGCCGTGCCTCACATATGCCGCGGTCTTTTCAACACCACCGACCACAATATATTGCTGCCAGCCAACGTGCTTTGCGGAGCGGCATTGGCTCTGCTTTGCAACTTCATTGCCCGAATGCCAGGCTTCGAAGGAGCACTTCCGATTAACTCAGTCACATCGCTCATCGGAGCACCGATAGCATTGTCTATCCTACTGAAAAAGAAAAGAAACCTGATCTGACAAACATAAACATAGCGACAATGAAATCATTCCTCATAGGAGCCGCCACATCAAACAGCGGCAAAACGACATTCACAATGGGACTGCTGCGTGCTCTCACCCAACGAGGACTCTGCGTGCAGCCTTTCAAATGCGGCCCTGACTATATCGACACCATCTTCCACCATATGGCGTCAGGCAACGAGAGCCTTAACCTCGACACCTTCATGGCCTCTGCCCAACATGTAAGAAAAATATTCTCGGATTATTCACAAAATGCCGACGTTGCAATAGCAGAAGGCGTGATGGGACTCTTCGACGGCTACGACGGTTTTCACGGCAGCAGCGCCGAGATTGCCATCATGCTCCATCTTCCTGTCATCCTCATCGTCAACGCAAAGTCGATGGCCTACAGCGTGGCACCGCTGATCTATGGTTTCAAGAATTTCAACAAGAATCTTCAGATTGCCGGAGTGGTGTTCAACAACGTAGGGTCTGAAAATCATTTCCGGTTTCTGAAATCTGCCTGCAACGACGCCGGAGTGGAATGCTTTGGCTATATGGCCAAGAACAGCGAACTGACAATCCCAGGCAGGCATCTTGGGCTTACAATATCCGAAAGACAGGAAATGAACCGCATCATAGAAGCTGCCGCCAAAGAAATAGAAAAGCATGTAGACATTGACAAAATCCTTGAATCATGAGAATCCTGATAGCAAAAGACGAGGCTTTCAACTTCATATATCGTGCCAACATCGACTCGCTCCGCACAATGGGCGAAGTCAGGTTTTTCTCACCTCTTCACGACAGTCATCTGCCTTCGTGCGATATTCTCTATCTGCCAGGAGGCTACCCCGAACTATATCTCGACGACATCTCGGGAAATTCTGAAATGATGGCAGAAATCAAGGCCTATGCCGAAAACGGAGGCAGGATATTTGCAGAATGTGGAGGTTTCATGTACCTGTGCCACGATATTGACAACATTCCGATGTGCGGTGTCTTCCCTTTCAGCGCCTCGATGCGCGACGCCCGCCTGCATCTGGGCTACAGACAGATGTATCTGACAATCGATGGCAGGAACCAATGCATAAGAGGACATGAATTCCATTATTCCGACATCAATGATGACGTTACACTGACAGACGAGACCTCTCACAACAAGAGCTTTTACAATGGGGAAATACACAAAGAATGCATACAGCTTTCTGCAAAAAACACCAAGACCACCACGGCTCTATACAGATATAAAAATGTAGTAGCAGGCTACACCCACTGGTATTGGGCAGAGACTGGATTCCCCTTCTTCAAAATTTCAACAATCAGACTATAACATTATGACACACAATATATTACACCCTTTAATGCTTGCAGGCACTGGAAGCGACGTAGGCAAAAGCATAATTGCCACTGCCCTCTGCCGCATCTTCTTGCAGGAGGGCTACCACCCTGCCCCTTTCAAGGCGCAGAACATGGCTCTCAACTCTTATGCCACACCCGACGGACTGGAAATCGGCCGTGCCCAGGCTGTACAGGCTGAAGCTGCCGGAGTGGTCTGCACTACAGACATGAACCCCCTGCTGCTGAAACCCAACTCCGAACACACCACACAAGTGGTACTGAACGGACGACCGATAGGCAACCGCTCGGCATACGATTATTTCCGCAAAGAGGGTCGCGAAGAACTACGCAAGGCAGTGAACGCAGCCTTCGACAGGCTCAGCCAATCTTTCTGTCCGATTATCATGGAGGGTGCCGGGAGCGTGTCTGAAATAAACCTACGCGACTCAGACCTCGTGAACATGCCAATGGCCCGGCATGCCGACGCTGACGTAATTCTCGTGGCTGATATAGACCGTGGCGGTGTATTTGCATCATGCTATGGCAGTGTGATGCTGCAGACTCCCGATGACAGGAAGAGGATAAAGGGCATAATAATAAACAAGTTCCGCGGAGACATTCGTCTCTTCGATGAGGGAAAGAAACTACTGGAGCAGATATGCGGCATCCCTGTGCTGGGCATAGTACCGATGTTCAAAGACATCGTGATAGAAGAGGAAGACAGCGTGGAACTGGAGCGCAAAGCCCGTCAGATGGCTACCGACAAGGTGAACGTTGCGGTGGTGCTGCTCCGACATATATCAAACTTCACAGACTTCAACATACTGGAGCGCGACGAGCGCGTCAACCTGTTCTATACCAACAATACCGCCGATATAGAAAAAGCCGACATCATCATTCTGCCCGGCACGAAAGCAACCCTCGACGATTTATACGAATTGCGCAAAAACGGTGTTGCCCAAGCAATAGTAAGGGCACATCGCAACGGGAAGACCGTCATCGGCATCTGTGGCGGCTATCAGATGTTGGGGCAATCGGTGCTCGATCCTCATGCCGTGGAAGGCAGCATTCCACAACTGCCCGGACTCGGCCTTCTCGACACCATAACCGAGATGTTGCCAGAAAAGACCACACGGCAGACGGATTTCATTTTCAACGGTAAAGAGTGCAAAGGCTACGAAATCCATCAGGGCATTACCACCTACAGCCAGGGCAACGACAGAGCAGGCCAGAAAGCCGACCTTATTGTCAGCGGAAACAACTGCACGGGCACCTACCTCCACGGATTTCTCGACAACTCTGCCGTGACAGACCATTTCATCACCCCCCTCTGCAAGAGTAAAGCCAAGGCAGGCAATGTCAGCATTGAGGAATTCAAGAACAGACAGTACGACCTCCTTGCCGACCACGTGAGAAAATATGTAGACATAGAAAAACTTATCAAAATAATGACACCATGATACATGGACACGGCGACGACCTATATAAATACAAGAATGTGGAGATGAACTTCTCCACCAACATATTCAACCACTTCGACCATTCGCGGCTTTTCGCCTATCTCTCCGAAAAGTTGCCACTCATAACAAGCTACCCTGAACCTGCGCCAGCATCTCTCGAAAGAGCGATAGCACGGCAGACAGGTGTTGAGGCAGACTGCATTATGGTGACCAACGGAGCCACGGAGGCCATATACCTCATTGCCCAATGTTTCAGTGGGAAGACACAACACATCCTGCAACCCACCTTCGCAGAATATGGCGACGCCTGCAGCATGTACGGCAGCCGGATCCACACCCTGTCAAAGATAACGCCATCCGACCGGTTCGGCAACAACGACACCGTGTGGTTCTGCAACCCCAACAACCCCACAGGCACCGTGACAGACCACGATGTCGTGTCTGCCGTCATCAGCAACAATCCCGACACATTGTTCATTATCGACCAGAGCTACTCCCACTACACGCTCAAGCGTACTCTCCAGCCCCGGGAGTGTGCCCGTCAAGGCAATGTGCTTCTGCTGAACTCCATGACAAAAGACTTCGGAATCCCCGGACTGCGCCTCGGCTTCGTCACTGCCAGCCGCCGGCTCATATCCCTGCTCCGCAGCCACCGCATGCCGTGGTCGGTAAACAGCCTTGCCATCTGCGCCGGCATGTTTCTGCTCAAACACCATGAAGACTATAGCATCGACACGGCAGCTCTCTGCTCTGAGCGGGAACGGGTAGGCAGGCTCATTGAGGAACTTGGCATAATGACGTATCCTTCAGACTCAAACATGCTGCTCTGCAGACTGCCGGAATCAGACGCTGCCACGCTGAAGGAATTCCTCGTTGCTTCACACAGCATACTGATACGTGACGCAAGCAACTTCGAGACGCTCACTCCGCAGCATTTCCGCATAGCCGTGCAGACTCGCGAAGAAAACGACAAACTGATAAAATCTCTGGAAGAATGGATGAAACAATGAATTTTCTGAATACCCACATCATGTTAGCAAGCCTTCTCACAGGTTGGGCTCTCGACATCATCTTCGGCGACCCCTCACGGCTCCCCCACCCCGTGGTATATATGGGCAGATGGATTTCCATGGGCGAACACAGGCTCAACCGCGGCAAAAGAAAGCGACTTAAAGGTGCTGTCTTTGCCGTTTCAAGCATCTTGATGACGTTCGGCATCATGTGGCTGCTGACAGAGGCGCTCAGAATGCTGACAGACAGCTACGACACGGGATGGGCTTTTCCGCTGCTCTCCTATGCGTTGGGGTCGCTCTGCGTCTTCTTCTGCCTTGCCGGAAAGACGTTGCGCCGCGAAGTGAGGATGGTATTCGGAAAACTAGAACTGGGACTTGACGAGGGCCGACAGCAGGTGGCCAGGATTGTGGGCCGCGACACTCTGTCGCTCTCCCGGCAGGAAGTGTCTACGGCAGCTCTGGAGACACTTGCCGAAAACCTCTCCGATGGTGTCATTGCTCCGCTTTTCTGGTTTGCCCTGCTTGGTGTGCCGGGAATGATGGCCTATAAGATGATAAACACCCTCGACTCCATGATAGGCTATCAGAACAAGCGCTACAAAGACTTCGGCTGCTGGGCAGCCTGCATCGACGACATAGCCAACTATCTGCCTGCACGCCTCACCGCCCTGCTGATGATATTGGCAGGATGGGGCTATATGCAGTTCTCCAGATCGCGCT
>NZ_FR892623.1:45036-85360 GCF_000436015.1 Prevotella sp. CAG:592
GACGCTCTCTTGCGTATTACCTGCAAACTACCAGACGTTACTCCCGTTGCCATGCCTCGCCTAACAGCGGATGGCCTGAGGCCGCTCTCTCGTCATTGCTCGACTGCCGTTTCGGCGGTCCTCACGATTATTTCGGCGAACTGTTCTATAAGCCCTATATCGGTTCAAATGCCCGTCCTATAACATTCTCCGACATGACATCAAGTCTGCACATCTGCCTTGCTGCTGAAATCATCGCTGTAGTGGCAGCTGCTGCCATTGTTGTATAGTCCGTGGTCTGCAAGGAGGAAGGATATTCTTATCAGCCTATAAAAAAAGATGCATCCTGCCATTGCAAGACGCATCTTTTTTTATAGCATTTCCAAATTGTCTGCCGCTTGTCAAAAGGCAACAGACCAATTTCGCAGAACAATCATACTTGTCCGGATAAAAGTTTTTATTCCACAAAACGAGACAAACCCCTGTCCGTCAAGAAGATAGCTGTTACTTGTCGAGCAAGATGTTCATCATCTCGCAGGCAGCCTTTGCCACTGAAGTGCCAGGACCGAAGATTGCAGCCACACCAGCCTTGTAGAGGAAGTCGTAGTCCTGTGCCGGGATAACTCCACCGGCGATAACCATGATGTCCTCACGTCCGAGTTTCTTCAGTTCCTCAATAAGTTGAGGAATGAGAGTCTTGTGACCAGCGGCGAGCGAACTGGCACCCACGATGTTCACGTCGTTCTCCACAGCCTCTCTTGCAGCCTCAGCCGGAGTCTGGAACAATGGTCCCATATCCACGTCGAAGCCACAGTCAGCATATCCTGTAGCCACTACCTTGGCACCACGGTCATGACCGTCCTGACCCATTTTAGCAACGAAGATACGTGGTCTGCGTCCTTCCTTCTTAGCGAACTCTTCCGTCAACTCACATGCCTTATGGAAATCTGAGTCGTTCTTACTTTCTGATGAATACACGCCTGAAATTGTTCTTATAACTGCTTTATAACGTCCTACGATTTCCTCGCAGGCATCACTGATCTCTCCAAGGGTGCAGCGCAGCTTGGCACACTCCACAGCCTTCTCCAAGAGGTTGCCCTCTCCCGTGCGCACGCATTCTGTGAGTGCAGCAAGAGCCTCCTTGCATTTCTCGTTGTCGCGGTTTGCACGCAGTTCAGCGAGTCCCTTCACCTGCTCCTCTCTTACAGCAGAGTTGTCCACCTCCAGGATGTCGATAGGATCCTCATGGTCAAGACGATACTTGTTAGTACCGACGATAACCTGCGAACCGCTGTCGATACGAGCCTGTGTGCGTGCGGCAGCCTCCTCGATGCGCATCTTCGGCACTCCGGTCTCGATGGCCTTTGCCATTCCGCCGAGCTTCTCGATTTCCTGTATGTGCTCCCATGCCTTGTGTGCGAGCTCGTTTGTCAGGCTCTCCACATAGTATGAACCAGCCCATGGGTCGATGTGCTTGCAGATCTTGGTCTCGTTCTGTATATAAATCTGAGTGTTTCGTGCGATACGTGCAGAGAAGTCAGTAGGCAATGCGATGGCCTCGTCGAGAGCGTTTGTATGCAGACTCTGAGTATGTCCGAGGGCTGCAGTCATTGCCTCGATGCAGGTACGACCCACGTTGTTGAACGGATCCTGCTCTGTGAGCGACCATCCTGATGTCTGACAGTGTGTTCTGAGCATCAGCGACTTTGCGTTCTTCGGGTTGAACTGCTTGATTACCTTTGCCCACAGCATACGTGCTGCGCGCATTTTGGCAACCTCCATGAAGTGGTTCATCGAAATTCCCCAGAAGAAAGACAGACGTGGAGCGAAGGCGTCGATGTCGATACCTGCGTTCACACCGGCTCTCACATACTCCAGACCGTCGGCGATGGTGTAAGCCAGCTCGATGTCTGCCGTAGCTCCAGCCTCCTGCATGTGGTAACCGGAGATAGAGATAGAGTTGAACTTAGGCATCAGTTTGGATGTGTATCCGAAGATGTCGCTGATGATTCTCATTGAGAATGCAGGCGGGTAGATGTAGGTGTTTCTCACCATGAACTCCTTGAGAATGTCGTTCTGGATTGTTCCTGCCATCTCCTCGAGCTTGGCTCCCTGCTCCAGTCCTGCCACGATGTAGAATGCCATTACAGGCAACACGGCACCGTTCATGGTCATAGATACCGACATCTTGTTGAGCGGAATTCCGTTGAAGAGCACTTTCATGTTCTCGATCGAGCAGATAGACACGCCAGCCTTACCCACGTCGCCCACCACACGAGCGTTGTCCGGGTCGTAGCCGCGGTGTGTAGGGAGGTCGAATGCCACCGACAGACCTTTCTGTCCGCTGGCGAGGTTTCTGCGGTAGAATGCGTTGCTCTCCTCGGCAGTAGAGAATCCTGCATACTGACGGATTGTCCATGGGCGGAAAGGATACATCATGCTGTAAGGTCCGCGCAGGAACGGAGGAAGGCCGGCAGTATATCCGAGATGCTCCATGCCCTCCAGGTCTTCTTTGGTATAAACAGGCTTTACCTCAATGTGTTCAGGGGTTTTCCAGTTTGCCTTGATGTTGTTTGACTCCTGCCAAGCAGCGCCATCAACGCTCTTTATACCTGAAAAAATATCTATGTCTTTAAAATTCTTTCTCATTTTATTCCCAGTTTTTGGTTATACTCCTTCAATGTCTCAAGCACATTGCACTTCACGTGTATAAAGTTCTCTATACCCTTTGCCTTGAGGTCTTCCATGCATGCCGGTGCTCCAGCCACTACGAACATGGCTCTGCCGTTGAGGTATTCGAAGGCAGGCACTGCGTATTCAGCATATTCGTCGTCGCTCGAACAAAGCACCACGATGTCGGCGCCAGCCTTGAGTGCTGCGTCCACGCCTTCCTCCACGGTCTTGAATCCGAGGTTGTCCATCACCTTGTAGCCGGCGCAAGCCAGGAAGTTGCAGCTGAACTGTGCTCTTGCCTGTCTCATTGCCAGGTTTCCGATAGTGAGCATGAAGGCGGTAGGAGTCTTCTCGCTTTCCTCCACCGAGATTCTCAGGTCTTCGAAGTCGGCAGCCAGACGTGTTGTCTTTATAGCCTTGAAGGCTTCCTCGTGTGCGCCCTTGTCAGCGCATCCGCAGCATGCGTTCTTTGCGCGCTTTCCTTCGCTTTTCTCCGTGAAGTTAGGGAACTGGTTTGTACCCAGTATGAATTCCTTTCTCTTTGCGGCAGCGTCGTGGCGCTTGGCGTTTGTGGCGTTGATGTCGTCCTGCACGATTCCCTTCTTTGCAGCCTCCAGGAATCCACCGTTGTCTTCCACGTTGAGGAAGATCTTCCAGGCCTCGTTGGCGAGCGATGTGGTGAGCTCTTCGATGAAGTAGCTTCCTGCTCCCGGGTCCACCACCTTGTCGAAGTGGCTCTCCTCCTTGAGCAGCAGCTGCTGGTTGCGTGCGATGCGCTCCGAGAATTCATTAGGAGTCTCGTATACGGCGTCGAACGGCAACACCTCTATTGAATGCACTCCGGCGAGAGCGGCGCTCATTGCCTCTGTCTGTGAGCGGAGCATGTTGACATAGCTGTCAAACATCGTCATGTTGTATTTTGATGTGGCAGCGTTCACGCACATCATGCATGATGCGTCGTCTTTCGGTGCATACTGCTTCACGATTTCCGCCCACAGCATTCTGGCTGCACGGAATTTTGCCATTTCCATGAAGAAGTTCTCCGAGATGCCGAGGTTGAACTTGATGTTCTTTGCAGCCTCGTCGGCGTCTGTTCCTGCTTCCACGAGCTGGTTCATGTATTCGTTGCCCCATGCCAGTGCATATCCGAGTTCCTGCACGATGTAGGCTCCGTTGTTGTTGAGCGCCACAGCGTTCACGCAGATTGTGCGGAAGTTGGGGTATTCCTTCATTGCCTCCACGATCTGCGGTGCCTGTGCGAGCAGGGCCACCGTGTCGAGTCCCTTCACCACGATTTTCTCCATCGGGTCCCAGTTGAAAGAACCCACGATCTTCGTCTTGTCATATCCCTTCGCCGTGAAATACCAGTCCAGGATCTTTGCCAGTTCCAGGGTGTGGCGTTTGCAGGTGTTGAAGTTTAGCTCCACGGCTTCGCATTCGATTCCCTTGAGCAGTGTCTCGACGAAATCCTTGGAGATGTTCTTTCCCGGTATCTTGAACGACAGCGAGTCCACTCCCCTGTTCAGGATGTCCAGCGCCTTTTCGTTTGCCGCTGCGGCGTCGTCGGCCATGATGCGCTGTCTCACGTACCATGCGTTGTCGCCCTTCTTGTTGCCGCGTACGAACGGGAATTCTCCCGGAAGTGAGTCTGGTGTCTTGAGGTTCTCAAGGTCTTCCTTCAGATAAAAAGGCTGCACGTTGAATCCCTCGTTTGTGCGCCAGACGAGACGTTTGTTAAAGTCGGCTCCCTTCAGGTCCACCTGAATCTTGTCAAGCCATTCTTGACGTGTAGGAGCCTTAAACTCCGTAAAGAGTTGCTCTTTGCAATTCGACATAGTGTGTAGTATTATATAAGTTAATATGTTTCAAAGTATTATACAAACACAATGAATCAGGCGCCACAATCCGTGTGGCACTTTCTCCTAAATGCAAAGGTAAAGCAATTTTTCAATATTCAGAAAAAAACGGAAGAGTTTTTTACAAAACAATATCAAAAATCATGTCTTTACGAAACACTTTGACATATCAACGTGGCAAACTGCCGCCTGCAGCCGTCAATCGCATGGCCTTGGTTTGGGAAAATATCCCGGCATATATATATGGTTTGGGTTTTTTTTTATAATTTTGCAGCCAAATGACGGAAAGGAGGCCCGGATGGAATCCCATGCCGACACCCCGTCAGCAATGAATACAATCACGTCAACAAAACAACAATTACGATAATGGCAAAAGAATTAAAACAACTTACGAAAAGATCAGAGAACTACAGCCAGTGGTACAACGACCTGGTAACAAAGGCCGACTTGGCAGAGCAGTCGCCCGTGAGAGGCTGCATGATAATAAAGCCCTACGGCTATGCCATCTGGGAGAAGATGCAGCACCAGCTCGACGCCATGTTCAAGGAGACAGGCGCCCAGAACGCATACTTCCCCCTGCTCATCCCCAAGTCGTTCCTCTCGCGTGAGGCAGAACACGTGGAGGGATTCGCCAAGGAGTGTGCCGTCGTGACCCACTACAGGCTGAAGGCCAAGGAAGACAAGAGCGGCGTTGAGGTAGACCCTGCCGCCAAGCTCGACGAGGAGCTCATCATCCGCCCCACTTCAGAGACCATCATCTGGAACACATACAAGAACTGGATACACTCATGGCGCGACCTGCCGCTCATGTGCAATCAGTGGTGCAACGTGATGCGCTGGGAAATGCGCACCCGTCCGTTCCTCCGTACCTCAGAGTTCCTCTGGCAGGAGGGCCACACAGCCCACGCCACGAAGGAGGAGGCCGAGGCCGAGGCACAGAAGATGCTCCACGTCTATGCCGACTTTGCCGAGCAGTATATGGCCGTGCCCGTGGTGAGAGGCGTGAAGAGCGAGACAGAGCGCTTTGCCGGCGCCCTCGACACCTACACCATCGAGGCCATGATGCAGGACGGAAAGGCGCTGCAGAGCGGCACGAGCCACTTCCTCGGACAGAACTTCGCCAAGGCCTTCGACGTGACCTATCTCAACAAGGACAACAAGCCTGAATACGTGTGGGCCACATCATGGGGCGTGTCCACCCGCCTCATCGGAGCGCTCATCATGACCCATTCCGACGACAACGGCCTGGTGCTCCCACCGAAGCTCGCGCCGATACAGGTGGTGATCGTGCCCATCACCAAGGGCCGCGAACAGCTCGACGCCATCAGCGAAAAGCTCCAGCCCGTGATCAGCGCCCTCAGAAAGGCCGGCATCAGCGTGAAATACGACGACGCCGAGAACAAGCGCCCAGGATTCAAATTCGCCGACTATGAGCTCAAGGGAGTGCCAGTGCGCCTCGTGATGGGCGGACGCGACCTCGAGAACAACACCGTGGAAATCATGCGCCGCGACACCCTGGAGAAGGAGACACGCCCGCTCGAGGGCATCGTGGAACACGTGGAGCAGCTGCTCGACGACATCCAGGCAAACATCTTCGCCAAGGCGAAGGCATACCGCGACGAGCGCATCTACGAATGCGACAACTACGAGGAATTCAAGGAAAAGGTGAAAGACGGAGGCTTCTTCATCTGCCCGTGGGACGGCACCGCCGAGACCGAGGCAAAGATAAAGGAGGAGACACAGGCCACCATCCGCTGCATCCCGTTCGGCGTGGAGCAGACACCGGGCACCGACATGGTGTCGGGCAAGCCATCCACAAAACGCGTGATAATCGCCAGAAGCTATTAATCAAACAAGCATACCGATGCCAGACAACAACAGTATATTAGAGAAGCTCAACGGACTGGTGAGCCGTTACGAAGAGGTTTCCACCCTCATCACCGACCCCGGGGTGATAGCCGACCAGCAGCGCTACGTCAAGCTCACAAAGGAATACAAAGACCTCGGCGACATCATGGACGCCCGGAAGCGATACATCAGCTGCCTCTCCTCTATCAGGGAGGCCAAGGACATCCTGGCCAACGAGAGCGACCCCGACCTCAAGGAGATGGCGCGAGAGGAACTGCAGACAAACGAAGAGCTGCAGCCCCGCATCGAAGAGGAGATAAAGATGGCACTCGTGCCCAAAGACCCCGAAGACGACAAGAACGTGCAGATGGAAATCAGAGCCGGAGCCGGAGGCGACGAGGCAGCCCTCTTTGCCGGCGACCTCTTCGGCATGTACAAGCGATTCTGCGACTCCAAGGGGTGGACACTCTCAGTGACCAGCGTGAGCGAGGGAGCAGCCGGAGGATACAAGGAAATCGACTTCGCCGTGAGCGGCGACGGAGTGTACGGAGTGCTGAAATACGAGTCTGGCGTACACCGTGTGCAGCGCGTGCCCGCAACCGAGACACAGGGCAGGATGCACACCTCGGCGGCTACCGTGGCAGTGCTGCCCGAGGCAGACAAGTTTGAAGTGAACATCAACGAGGGCGACATCAAATGGGACACCTTCAGAAGCAGCGGAGCCGGCGGACAGAACGTGAACAAGGTGGAGTCGGGCGTGAGGCTGCGCTATCCCTGGAAAAACCCCAACACGGGCGAAGTGGAGGAAATTCTCATCGAATGTACGGAGACCCGCGACCAACCCAAGAACAAGGAGCGCGCCCTCTCGCGCCTGCGTACCTTCATATATGACCGCGAACACCAGAAATACATCGACGACATCGCCTCGCGCCGCAAGACACTGGTCTCAACCGGCGACCGCTCGGCAAAGATACGCACATACAACTTCCCCCAGGGCCGCGTGACCGACCACCGCATCGGCTTCACCACTCACGACCTGCAGGGATTCCTCGGCGGCGACATTCAGGAGATGATTGACGCGCTCACTGTAGAGGAAAACGCCGAGAGGATGAAAGAGAACGAGCTATAGAAAAGACAAACAAAAAAAACATTTCATAACGCTATGACCAGAGAAGAACTCATAAAACAGATTTTCACGAAGAAAACCTTCCTTTGCGTCGGACTCGACACCGACATCAAGAAAATCCCGCAACACCTGCTCGGCGGCGAAGACCCCATCTTCGCCTTCAACAAGCAGATAATCGACGCCACCGCAAAATACTGCGTGGCTTACAAGCCCAACCTCGCCTTCTACGAGAGCATGGGAGTGAAGGGACTCGTCTCCTTCGAGAAGACAATCAACTATCTCAAGGGGGCCTACCCCGACCACTTCATCATCGCCGACGCCAAACGCGGAGACATCGGAAACACATCAACCATGTATGCCCGCACATTCTTCGAGGAATACAACATCGACTCGCTCACCGTGGCACCGTATATGGGAGAAGACAGCGTGGTGCCGTTCCTGCAATACGAGGGCAAATGGGTGATACTGCTCGCCCTGACCAGCAACAAGGGGTCTCACGACTTCCAGCTCACCGCCGACCAGAGCGGCGAGCGCCTCTTCGAGAAAGTGCTCCGCACATCGCAGAAGTGGGGCGACAAAAACAACATGATGTATGTGGTGGGCGCCACACAGGGCAAGATGTTTGAAGACATCCGCAGGATAGCCCCCGACCACTTCCTGCTCGTGCCGGGAGTGGGCGCACAGGGCGGAAGCCTCGAGGAGGTGTGCAAATACGGCATGAACAAAGACTGCGGACTGCTCGTGAACAGCAGCCGTGGCATCATCTACGCCAGCTCCGGCACTGACTTTGCACAGGTGGCGGCCGCCAAGGCTGCCGAGCTGCAGCAGCAGATGCAGGGAGAACTCGAGAAAATCAGATAAACGGGGGACTGGAAAGAGTAACCTTGCTTCATCACTCCAGCCCCCACCTGGCCTCCCCCAAAGGGGAGGGACAGATAGTATTGAGCGCTGACAATCAATCAGACAACGGGAAACCGTCTGCCCCCGGCAAGACGAAACGAACAAAGCCGGCTCCGGAAGTCGTCATACGACAGACTCCGAAGCCGGCTTGGCTTTTCTCTGTTCAGCCCCAATCGGGCAGAGGGTTTCGTCTGCTGTTGTTGTTCATATATAGGTGTTTTGTGGTTAGCCAATCAGTTGCTTGCATTCTCTGTTCCGCCGCTTTGCACTTCTGTTTCGCCGCTTTGCGATTCCGTTCCGCCGTGTTGTGCATGATTTTCTTGAGTGTGGGAGGTAGGTCTGCCGTATCCAACTTGTCGGAGAATGTATAACCGTTGGAAAAGTCTTTACAAAATTGTCCCACTTGTCCCATTGTCCCATTGTTCCAACAGGAAATGGTGGTTTTGCCTAAGTTATTATATATCAATATATTATCTTTTTTATTACATTTATTTTCCGTTATATGGGACATTGGGACATTGGGACAAGTGGGACAAGTGGTACAATTTTGTAAAGATTTTTCCTCTCTTTTCCCTCTTTCCCTTGCCATCTCCTTGAGGTCAACATTAGCCAGATCTCTTGCCATCTGGAAGAAAGTTGCGATAGTGATTCCTCCCTTGTTTCCTTTCATGCAGTTGTCGTATAGACGGTTGCATTCCCGTGTGTCGTAGTCGGCGTTCATCTGCGAGAGTCGGTCGAAAATCTGTCTGCCAGCCTCTCCGAGTCCGTCTGAAAGTGCGAAGGCGAGTCTCAGCCAGTTGTCGTAGCCCTGACACGCCTCATGCAGCTGCTCGACAGCCGCAAGCCCGGAGAGCCCACATGGATAGAAATAAAGTGAGAAAGCCGCCGACATACTGATTTTTTGCCGTGCAAAATGGCAGCATTCAAAAAATGTTGCTATATTTGCACGGCAAAAGAAATCTAATACACAGATTCGTTAAATCAAAACCACTAACGAGCATGAACAAGATAATACAGAAACAACAATTTTCAGAAAAAGTATTCAAATTCGAAATCGAAGCGCCCCTCATAGCAAAAAGCCGCAAGGCAGGCAACTTCGTGATAATCAGAGTGGACAAAAACAGTGAGAGAATGCCGCTCACCATAGCCGACGCCGACACCCACAGGGGCACCATAACGCTCGTGGTGCAGGAAGTGGGACTCTCGTCCAGGAAACTCTGCAGGCTCAGCGAGGGCGACTACGTGGAAGACGTGGTGGGACCGCTCGGAAGCCCCACACACATACAGAACTTCGGCACCGTGGTGTGCGCCGGAGGAGGAGTGGGCACAGCACCCCTGCTGCCCATCATCAAGGCGCTCAAGAAGGCGGGAAACAGAATTCTCTCCGTGATAGCCGGAAGAAACAAAGACCTCATCATACTCGAAGACGAGGTGAGGGAATACAGCGACGAAGTGATCGTAATGACCGACGACGGATCATACGGCGAGAAGGGAGTGGTGACCATAGGAATAGAGAAATTCATCAACCAGGAACACATTGACAAGGTGGTGGCCATCGGCCCCCCGATAATGATGAAATTCTGCTGCCTGCTCACCGGAAAATATAATATCCCCACCGACGTGTCGCTCAACACAATCATGGTGGACGGCACGGGAATGTGCGGCGCATGCCGACTGACAATCGGAGGAAAGACAAAGTTCGTATGCATCGACGGACCGGAATTCGACGGAGCACTCGTTGACTGGGACGAGATGTTCAAGAGAATGGGCACATTCAAGGCGGCAGAGAGAGAAGAGATGGAACATTTCGAAGAACATCTGTGCAGACCCGCAACGCACGGATGCAACTGCGCAGACAAGGCACAGACCAACGGCGATGGCGCCCCGGCAGTCTTCCCCGCCGAAACACTGGAGCAGCTCAAGGACAGAGAGGCGGAATGGCGCAAAGAGCTGCGCAAGAGCATGAAGCCGAAGGAGCGCATGGCGATAGAACGCGTGGAGATGCCGGAGCTGAGCCCCGAATACAGAATCGCACACCGCAAGGAAGAGGTGAACCAGGGGATAACGCTCGAAATGGCTCAGCGCGAAGCCCACAGATGCCTGGACTGCGCAAAGCCGTCGTGCACGGAAGGATGCCCCGTGAGCATCGACATACCTTCGTTTATAAAGAACATAGAGCGCGGAAACATACAGGGAGCCGCACGGGTGCTCAAGAACACATCATCGCTGCCTGCCGTATGCGGACGAGTATGCCCGCAGGAAAAGCAATGCGAAAGCAGATGCATACACCTGAAGATGAACGAGCCGGCGGTGGCGATAGGATATCTGGAGAGATTCGCAGCCGACTACGCACAGAGATGCGGCGAACAGAACGACGGAAGGCCGGAGAGCAACGGAATGAAAGTGGCTGTGGTGGGCTCAGGACCATCGGGACTAAGCTTCGCAGGCGACATGGCAAAAAGGGGCTACGAGGTGCACGTGTTTGAAGCGCTGCACGAAATCGGTGGAGTGCTGAAATACGGAATTCCGGAGTTCAGACTGCCCAACCACATCGTGGACGTGGAGATAGAAAACCTCAGGAAGCTCGGAGTGGAGTTCACCACAGACTGCATCATCGGAAAGACCATCACCATAGAGCAGCTCAAGGAAGAGGGATTCAAGGGATTCTTCGTGGGAAGCGGAGCAGGACTGCCTAACTTCATGAACATACCGGGAGAGAACGCCATCAACATAATGTCGTCTAACGAATATCTCACACGAGTGAACCTCATGGACGCTGCCGACCCGAAGACGGACACACCGATGAACTTCGGCAAGAAGGTGCTCGTGATTGGCGGAGGAAACACGGCAATGGACTCTTGCAGAACAGCAAAGAGACTGGGAGCCGACGTGACAATAGTATACAGACGCTCTGAGGCTGAAATGCCGGCAAGACTGGAAGAGGTGAGACACGCCAAGGAGGAGGGGATAAATTTCCTCAACCTGCACAATCCTATTGAATACATCGCCGACAAAAACGGTGCCGTATGCAAGGCGGTGCTACAGGTGATGGAACTGGGAGAGCCCGACGCCAGCGGAAGAAGGAGTCCGAAACCAATAGAAGGCAAGACCCTGACCGTGGAGACCGACCAGGTGATAGTAGCGGTGGGCGTGTCGCCGAACCCCCTCGTGCCGAAATCCATCGAGGGACTGGAACTGGGCAGGAAAGACACCATCGCCGTGGACGACTGCATGCAGAGCTCGAGGAAGGAAATCTTCGCCGGAGGCGACATCGTGCGCGGCGGAGCCACGGTGATCCTGGCTATGGGCGACGGCAGACGTGCCGCCGAAAACATGGACAAGGCGCTCAAGGGCAGCAAATAATGCCCAGCCTGGATATAGCTGATAGGACTAATAAGACTGATAGGACTTATAGGAGATATAGGTTTTATCAGTCCTATAAGTCTTATCAGTCCTATAGGACTTATAGGAGATATAGCCCCCCTATCCGCGCTCCTTTATCCATCCATACCTGTAGGCATAGAGGAGCTTCTTGAGATATTCGATCTGGCCGCGCAGGTCATCGCCGATGTCGGTGTCGGCAACGAGCATCCTGTGAGAAGACATCTCCACAATCTTGGTGAAACTCTTGATGTCGGTGCCACGCTTGATGGCATCCTCCTCGCTCGTGAACGGCTCGTGCTGCACAAGGAAGAAGCCGCGGCTGTGATAGATGAGCGTGTAGCCGGCAATGCCCGTCTCCTTGTGGTAGGCCTTGGAGAAACCGCCGTCGATGACCATCAGCTTGCCGTTGGCCTTTATCGGGTTCTCGCCGCTTCCGGCATGCACGGGCACGTGGCCGTTGATGATGTGGCGGTTGGGATGGCGCACCTCGAAGGCGTCGAGAATCCTGTCCACCACTTCTTCGTTGTCTCTCATCTTGAAATAGTTGCCCTTATACTCCTTGTGGGTCTCGGCGTCTTCAAGGAAATAACGCTCGAAAGTGGCCATCTTGGACTTGTCGAAGAGTGTGGAGTCGGGACCGCACCACAGATACATGAAATAGTCGCGCGCGAAATCACGCATTGCCTCGGAACTGTCGTTCTGGAACGCCGCACGCACGAGGAGACCCGTATGGTGCATCAGCTCCCTGCCGCTGTATTTCTTGCCGCCGAACAGCTCCACTTCCTTCAGGGAGCCGTCGTCGTTGAGAGGCACCGAAGCATGGAAGAGCAGGTTGTTGTTGGTGATGTTGTACATACAGCCGTGGCTGAGCAGCAGCTCTATGTGGTTGCGCAGCTTCTCGCTCACGGTGAACGAATGGTGGAGCTTCTTCATGAGTTCCTCCTCTTCCTTCGTCAGCACGTTGGGATGCTTGGGGTCTACCGTGGGGAAAAGGCAGCTCTTCATGGCATATTCCTTGCCGTCGATGACGCACACGCCCTTGTCGTAGTCAACATTGTTGAAGAGCATGCGGTCTTTCATCTTCCATTCGGGGTGCTTCTTTATCAAGGCGGCTTCCACCTTGAACTGGATTACGGAGATGGCTTTGTGCATCATGGCGATGAGGCGAACGGTCTTCTCATCGAGAACGCCTGTGCCGCCTGAGGTCTTCGGGATGAATTCCAGGCATGGGTCGTCCTTGTAGGTCTCCATGGCGAAAGTGGCAAGGGGCAGCAGGTTTATTCCGTAGCCCTCCTCCAGGGTGGTGAGGTTGGCATAGCGCAGCGAGATTCTCACCACGTTGGTGATGCAGGCGTCGTTGCCGGCACAGGCTCCCATCCACAGCATGTCGTGATTGCCCCACTGGATGTCCCAGTTGTGGTAATGGGTGAGAAGGTTCAAGATCTTGTGGGCGGCAGGACCGCGGTCGTAGATGTCGCCCAGAATATGGAGCCGGTCGATGGCAAGGCGCTGGATAACGTGGGCGATGGCGATGATGAAGTCGTCGGCGCTGTCGGTCTCTATCATGCTGTCGATGACGGCAGTCACGTAGCCAGCCTTGTCGATGTCGTCGGAATGCTCATGCAGAAGCTCCTGGATGATGTAGGAGAACTCCTTGGGCAGGGATTTCCTGACTTTCGAACGGGTGTATTTGCTCGACACATCGCGGCAGATGGTGACAAGCTGGTGGATGGTGATGTGGTACCAGTCGTTGATGTCTTCCTCTACGAGCTTCACCATCTCGAGCTTCTGCTCGGGATAATAGATGAGAGTGCAGAGGTCGCGGAGCTCCGTATCGCGGATCTGGTTGCCGAAAAGCTCGTTCACTTTTCTCTTGATGTTGCCCGAAGCATTCTTCAGCACATGCTGGAATGACTCGTAGGCGCCGTGGATGTCGGCAAGGAAATGCTCTGTTCCCTTAGGCAGATTGAGGATGGCCTGGAGGTTTATTATCTCCGTGCTCGCATCCGCAATGGTAGGGAAGGTCTTTGACAACAACTGCAGATACTGCAGTTCGTTCTCTTGCGGTTGGTTTAAGTTTTTCTTCATATTATATTAGATTTGAAAAGTTGTTTCTTCATATTATATTGGAGTTGAAAAGCTGCTGCTCCATATCATATGGATTTGAAAAGTTACTTCTTCACATTATATTGGATTTGAAAAGTTGCTTCTGCATTTTGCATAAATCCTTTTCACGTGAGAGTTTTACGGGTACATGCCCTTTTTCAAGGAACATGCTGTGGACGAGGAGTGTGAGGATGCGGGAACTGAACTCCAGTATGCCCAGATCTGAAAGCATCTCTTCGAGCACATATTCGTTGTAGTCTTCAAACCTTGCATAGAGATACAGGTCGGAAAGGTTTCTGCGCGTCACTCTTCGGGTGTCTGTCAGGTGCTTCATGTTGAGAAGCATGACGCAGAGGAGAAGTTCGCTCTTGTATTCTGAATAGTCCTCGGAAACCTGATGCATTCTGGATGTCTTTATCGAAGGCTTGTCCCTTTTCAGTTCGCTCCTGAAGGCAACCACAGAATGGCGGTCCACAGTCTGGGGGTCAAACTCGCCGGGTGTGCCCATCAGCGACTCGTAGGCCATGCGCACCTCGGGAAGAATGTCCTGGTCTGAGGAATGAAGCTGGATGCGTCGCCAATGCTCGGCGGAAAGGGTGGCGAGCTCTGACTTTATCTTCTGCAGGGGCAGGAATACGGTGTCGGCATCCTTGCCGGAAGACAGTATGGCTCCCAATGCCGCCAGACCGTTTTCTATATATACGTCTTTTTCGCTCATCAGCCAGAAGGGATTGCTGTCGATGATCTTCCGGTATACGGAGAACATGGTGGATGCGAGGCGCAGGGTGTCTGCTTCACCGTTGATGCTCTTGATGCGGGTGGCCACGGAAAGGCGGCCCGAACTGCCCAACGCATGACGGAACATCTGCTTCATACGCTCCGTTTCCTGGTTGGAGCTTGTGAGGACAGTGGCTCCGGTGTGCTTGAGAAGCATCCGGGAAACTATCGTCCTCTTCAGCCTCAGGGGCAGAGGGATGTTGCTCAAATGCCAGGGCATCATCGAGTTGTATGGGGAGAAGACCACGGGAATCCTCATAGCAAAGGCCCATCTCATGATCTGAAGAGAATACAGGTCTGCAAATGAATGTATGTGGATTATCTCTGCCGAGGTAGCGGCAACGACATGCCTGAACTGTTTCTTGCCTCCCTTGATCCATGGACGGGAGGAGGAGAAACAATATATCTTGTCTGTCCCTACGCATGCTGCAAATTCAGATTGCTGTGACTTGTCTGTCAACACATAATTAGAGAGGTCTTGTGTGTTGAACGAAAACAAGTCGTCAAGCAGGGTCTGCCGTATTGAACCTGAATCTGAACGTGGAATGCAATGGAGTATATTCATGGCACATGCTTTTAAAAATCAATTCAGTATTTTGGTCAACTCTCATTATCGTATATTGTTGGGGTCAACCTCATCATCGTCTATTGTTGTGGGCAACTCTCATTATTGCCTATAGTTTGGGGCAACTCCAATTATCGTCTATTGTTATAACGTTGTGGAACGGGATATATTGCATCGCACTGGCTTTTTAACGCCCAAACGCTCATCATTGATGTTACATTTTATGACTGCTTGCAGCCTTTGCTTTTTTACAAGCTGATTGATGGCCGTTTGGGCGAGGGGCTTAAAGCTTGTGGCTTATGAAGTCATATTTGTCAGCGAAACGATATTTCAGCAGTCTCATGCAGTTTCTGAAAGGTAGCGTCTGTTCCAGCCACCATAATTTGACGAACGACATTCCGTGAAGATACGGGCGCAGGCGGACGGACAGAATCACCGTGCGCAGAACGAACGACAGGAGCAACGCAAAGACCGCACAGCCGCAGAGTATCCACATCCGGGCGATGGCTGAACAGGCTATCAGGGCGGTAAGCAGGATGTTGGCCGACAGCATGGAAACTATGCCAAGATTGAATGTGAACCTCGGGAGTCTGGAGTTGCGAAGCGTCTTGCGTATTGCAAGATAGTTGAGACACTTGTTTGTCCAACCCTTGTGAGACGGGGTGTCTTCTATCACCATAGCGTCGGGGGATGCAAAGACCAGCGTGTTGGATTCCGTGGAGAATTTGTTTGCCAGGAATTCAAACTCGCCTCTCGTGTATTTCAGATTCCCGTCATAGCCCTTGCCCTCGATGAACATGGATTTTCTGAACAGTACTACTTTGCCGGAATAGCCTGCTGTCCTGCCTCTTTGCGACAGGGCCAACTGGCGATAGAGACTGTAGGTGTTGTCGAAGAGACGGGCTGACGGGGCGTCGGAGCTGAAATTGCTGTAGCCCAACACCATCTGGCAATCGCCGGATATGGACCTGCGGGATATGGAGTCAAGGAATGTGGCTTTCTCCGGATAGCAATCCACATCCGTCAAGAGCACCCAGTCGTATCTGGCTGCCTTCACGCCAATGGTCACGGCAAGCTTTTTCCTGCTCATATAGCGGGACGAAGACGGGATGAAAGTGGTGTATAGCGACGGGGAACCCGAATATCGCTTGAGGATTGACTCAACCTGAGGGTCGTTGCCCGAAACGACTACAATGACCTGATATCTGCCGCCATACGACTGGTCAAGCCATTGTGGCAGATTCTTCTTGAGGTCTTCACCCTCGTCATCAACAGTCATGACTACTGAAATGCCGGGCAATGAAACATCGTTAACAGGCAATGAGGAGCCGTCAATGTCTGACTTCCCTACCTTCAATTTCAGAATCAACGCGTTTACGATTGGAGACAAAAGCGCAAGCAATATTGCAACGCCTCCTAACACCATTGTCTTATCATCAACTACTAACATTTTATACTGCCTTCCTTATAACCAAGTTTTAAGTTAATAATCTATATTCAGCTCCTCAGACACGTAACCGTCAGGCAACTTCCTGCAGTTGTACTGTGAAGCCATAATCTCTCCATAGGCACCTGCCGACCGGATGGCTATAAAATCCCCTCTCCTACTACAATTCAAGTCTGCCGCCTTTGCAAACACGTCGCTCGACTCGCAGATCGGTCCGACCACATCGTAGGTCTCCATAGGCCCGTCGCTTGAAATGTTCTCTATCTTATGATAGGCCTGATACAAAGCCGGTCTTATCAGATCTGTCATTCCGGCATCAAGGATAAGGAACTTCTTGGAAACTCCATCCTTGACATACAACACTCTGGTAATCAACGACCCACATTGACCTACTACAGCACGCCCAAGCTCGAAATGCAAAGTCTGATGAGGACGAAGCTTCAGGAATCTGGCATACGTGTTGAAATACCCCTTGAAGTCGGGAACAGAGGCTCTGTCAGGCTCATGATAGTCAATTCCGAGACCTCCGCCTACATTCAATGACTCAACTATAATATGATGGCGCTCAAGCTGTTGCTGGAGGTCGTTGATGCGATTGCACAACGCCTCAAAGTCGCCCATGTCGAGAATCTGTGAACCTATATGGAAATGCAATCCTCTGAACTTCACGTTCTTCATGTTGACTACAAGACGGATTACCGGTTCCATCTCCTCCATAGGTATTCCGAACTTGTTCTCTGCCAGACCTGTGGTTATGTTAGCATGGGTATGGGCACCTACATCAGGGTTTATCCTGAATGCCACATTCGCGATTTTGCCCTTCGCCCTGGCGATTTCATCAATCACCTCAAGCTCAGGGATGCTTTCGACATTGAAACATTGTATGTCGTTGTCTATGCCAAGCGCTATTTCCCAATCGCTTTTGCCTACACCGGCAAAGACTATCCTGTCATGCGGAAAACCACTACGCAGGGCCGCCTTTATCTCACCTCCACTCACGCAGTCGGCGCCAAGTCCGTAATGGCGGATTACATTCAGTATCTTGGGGTTGGCATTTGCCTTGACTGCATAATGGACACGGAAATTATCGTGTCTGCCTGCCTCTCTGTTTATCTCCTCTAAAGTCTTGCTCAAGAGGGACGTGTCATAGAAATAAAACGGAGTTTCGATTTCCATGAACTTGTCAACGGGGAATATTCCTTTCATTCTTCGTGTTGTGTGTCGTTGTTGTGTGTCGTTTATTGCTTTTCTTTATTTGAAGAGAGTGTCGCTCAAGCTCTGGAGCGCAGCCTTCTTGTCGCTTTCCCGGATGAGAAATGAAATGTTGTAATTGCTGCCGCCATATGAAATCATTCTCACGGGGATGTTCTTCAATGCATCCGTGGCGAGCGTCTCAAAGCCTACATTGCTCCAGTCAAGATCTCCGACAACGCAGACAATGCACATGTCGGTGTCTACGGTCACAGTGCCATACTTCTTCAATTCATCCACTATTTCAGCCAGATGGGTGTCGTTGTCTATACTCATCGAAACGCCGACCTCGCTGGTTGCCACCATGTCGATTGCCGTCTGGTAGCTCTCGAAAATCTCAAAGACTTTTCTCAAGAAGCCAGTAGCCAGAAGCATGCGGCTGCTCTTTATCTTGATAGCCGTGATATTGTCTTTTGCAGCTACTGCCTTGATTTTCCCCCTCAAAGTGACATTATCTATGATAGTGCCTTGAGCTTCCGGTTCCATCGTGTTCAGAAGGCGTACGGGGATGCCGGCATATTTTGCAGGCTGGATGCAAGTAGGATGCAGGATCTTGGCACCGAAATAGGCAAGCTCTGCTGCCTCCTCAAAGTGAAGCTGCCTTACAGCTTCTGTACCGTCAACGATGCGTGGGTCGTTGTTGTGCATTCCGTCAATGTCTGTCCATATCTGTATCTCTTCGGCGTTTATCGCAGCTCCGATAAGCGAAGCGGTGTAGTCGCTGCCGCCTCTCTGCAAGTTGTCTATCTCGCCATAGGCATTACGGCATATGAAACCTTGTGTTATATAGATTTGCTTTCCTTTGACTTCCTCAAGCAAAGCGGTCAATTTCTCCTTGATATACGATGTGTCAGGTTCGCCGTTCTTGTCTGTGCGCATGAAATCAAGTGCCGACAGCAACTCTGCATCGACTCCGCATTCTTTCAGGTAGTTCACGACCATGTTCGTACTCATGATCTCACCCTGTGCCACTATGCTCTTCTCCTCAAAACTAGTGAAGAGGTCTTTTGTGAACGAACGTAGATAATTGAATTCCTCACGGAGAAAACTACGCGTTTCCTTTTTCCATTTTTCTGTAGAATACAAATCTTCTACGTGTGACATGTATTTCTGTTCAAGGCGGTTTATCACTTCGTTGGCGCCTTCCGGATTCTTCCTGTACAGATAATTGGATATCTCAACCAATGAGTTTGTGGTTCCCGACATCGCTGACAACACGATGACAACAGGTTCACCACTGCTAGTTATCAATTTTGAGACACTTTTCATCCTCTCTGGAGAACCAACAGATGTGCCTCCGAATTTCATTACTTTCATAATTATATCTTTTAGTGTTCGCGTGTATTTCCTACATCGACATCTTGTCAATGTCTTGTTCCTCTAATGTGCCGTTCTGGCAACTGTATACGATTCCGGGATATTTGTCAATCATCGGGATGTTGTGGGTTGACATAATGACTGCTGTGCCTTTCTGGCTTATGGATTTCAACAGGGACACGATATTAGAGGCCGTCTCCACATCAAGATTTCCTGTAGGCTCATCAGCTATGATTATCTTTGGAGTATTGAGCAAAGCCCGTGATATAGCTATTCGCTGCTGCTCACCGCCAGACAGTTGGTGAGGCATCTTGTTTATAGCGTCACTCATCCCCACTGCATCAAGCACTTCGTTTATCCGGTCATCTACAGAAGCCTTGTCACGCCAACCTGTGGCGCGCAAAACGAATCTGAGATTATCATAAACTGTCCTGTCGTGAAGAAGCTGGAAATCCTGGAAAATGATTCCTATCCCTTTCCTCAGCTGCGGTATCTGCCTGCGCTTTATTGTCAAAAGATTGTGGTCAAGAACATTGGCACAATCTGCGCTTTCAATGTCAAGTTCACAATACATAGTCTTGAGCAGACTGCTCTTTCCTGCTCCTACCTTACCTATTATATATATGAATTCACCTTCGTCAACATGGAAGTTGACATTCTCCAAAACGCATTTGGATTCTTGGCAAATATTCACATTCTTGAAATCAACTAACATTATATATTGTTCTAATTATTTTTTTAACTTCAATTTCCCTGTTTATCTTGAATGATCAACATATCAAACAACACATACATTAAAGATGTCAAATATACAAAGGACTTTCAGGAAACTATATGGAATACATATTCTCAAAGGTCTCTATTGACAATAATTAATTATGTTTTTAGCGTCTCGATGTATAAATATCAGCGGAAAACGCCTTGTTGACATGAAAATTAATGCAAATATACTATTTTTTAATGACACTAAATTAAACGATATGATAAAAATAGATTTTTATCGTGTTTACTATATATTTATTTCTCCCCGACAACATAATCAGCTCTTGTCGACACCAGATTATTGTCTGTTCCTCGCTAAGGTCGGAATATGCCCTGACATCAATCCATCTTCGATTTGGAATAAACAGCCGGCATGGGCATAAAACACTACACGTTAAATCTCGATCATGATTTTAACGATAATTATTGGGGATAATTGCCAATATAATTTCCAGATAAATGTTTTTTTTATAATTTTGTATCAAACAAATAAACATAATTAAATTCTAGCAGATGAACATTCTAAAGATTATAGCAACATCATTAATAATACTCTCAGGACAAGGGATTTATGCACAGAAAACGATGAAGGACGTTTGGAAAGAAATGCCGGATTCTATTTTGCCAATAATGAACAGCAGTATCCGAAGCGACATTGTTGACAATGACAATGTTGATGAAAATAAAGAAGGAATCAAGAACCTTTTAGGGGGCGAACTTAAATTGGTATCTCTTAATGACAAATTCATTGATGTCAGACTATCAGAGAAATCAGGTGTACAGTTACTGCTTCTGAAAAAAGACACCGGCACAGATCTGATATGCATGAACAGGTATTACGGCAATCCCGCAGCTGAAAGCGATGTGGACTTTTACACCATTGACTGGACCCCAGTTGATACAGAGAAAAACGTAGTAATATCTGTAAGAGATGATTTTTACAGTCAAGTAATTGATTCCCTGAAAAAAGAAACCGGGAAGAAAGAACCTGCAGTATTAGACCCGATAATGATTGTCGTTTCTCTTTCGGATAAAGAAAATGGCGAATTGACATTTAACACATACGTTCCACTTAAAATTTCCACAGATGTGGATTTACCAGACTTTAAAATGCAAAGATGTCTTAAATGGGATGGACGTTGTTTTAAATAATGTTTATTCAGACAATCTTTTTATTGAAACTGTTGCATTTCACTATATAATCAACTATATTTGCAACGTGTTTTTCATGGTATTAGATTATTAAGGTTAATAAAAGATTGGTTGTCGTGAGACAATCAATTTTTTTGTTTTATTGTAAGCTGCTGCTCCCATGGCTCTTGACCAATAAGCACATGCTCATCCGTTCCTTGATGGACGGCTCTTACCGTCCGAACCAAGTCAAAATGTTTTTTTGAGCAACGAAGTCTGGAAAAAACTCGCCAATGAACCCAGCAGTATATCTATGGTCTTTTTCTGTTAACGACGAGACGCCAAAGATAATGCCATATTTTGAAAGGCACTTCCCAAAATACTTCATCTGGCGACAATCGTCGAATTTGAACATTTCGACTATGTTTACGCTTCAGGTTGGCAATACTGCCAACTTCACAATCTCGTGACATACGGACATCAAAATGTCCGAAATTACCCGCTTGCATAATCTCGTTCAAAAGTAGTTCACCATATTCAGCATTTGGGTTGACCAAAAACTTTTCCTCAGGCAATCCGAACACGACATGAAGGACAAACATCAACGCTGAAGCAAAACGCAAAAGCCCAAACCGCTTCAGAAGATTGACAACATATCGATTGTCACCATCTCTTATAATACAGTAATAATAATCCATCAACTGCCGAAGACCTATCCCCTCGTCAAAGAAATGTCTGTAAATATGTATTAGAAGAAAGACGGCATTGAAATCTCTCGTCGGGCAAGCAATCCTCTCCCCTCCTTCTGAAATCATCACACTATTTGCCATCTGATATGGTGCAACCTTATCAAACCAAATCTGCAATCGGATGTTATGAATCGGATTCCAGAGCCATGTAGGACGAAAGTGAACCTCTACGTCTGTATCAGTAAAAAAAAATGCATCCACGTGGTGATACACTATTTCACCAATATCCACATCCAATTTCTTCAAAAGGGATACAATACGCTTTCTTCCCCCAGTCAGCCATATATCAATATCTCCAGGATTGCGCAACATTGGATCTGGATAATACAATGCCACACCCTGTCCTTTTAGCACAGAACTTTTCACGCCCTTCAAAGAAAGCCCCCTATAGAGAGAAACTACCTGTGTGTTGAGCTGCTTGTTCATTTCACGAATTTTACAGGATGATGCATACCATGAAAACAAGATATCACGTGGAGGACGTTGCTCTTGAGGTAATCTCTCAATGACAGGAAACAAAACTCCTAACAAAGTCTGATTATTGGCAATATCGTAAACTTTCGCCCACTCATCCGCATTAGGTGTTCCTGATAAGACGAACCTATGAAAGAGCCCCATCTGTATCAACTCGAAGAAATATTTCTCTGAACTTTCCATTAATTAATTGAAGAAACAATTCATTTTGTCGTATAAAAATCCATGGGATTTACCCCCAAACGGTCATTAGGTCGTTTATTGAATTATTTAATGACTTCTTGCTGTCATTTGTTTTTATAAGATGCCTTTTGTCTGTTTTTAATTCGCAACAGCTCGTATTACTCATTAAAAGCCAAACAAAATCCACTCTTCTAAAATATCAAAATTCAAGCAAGCACTAATGACCGATTTGGGTTAACAAGCCCAACAATTAGATATACGCATTCAATTTCTACATTAAATGTATAATAACATTTTAGGGCAGTTTCGATAATAAAAAAATTTCAGAAACTGCCCTAAATAGTATATGACATTCATTCTATATTAACCAAAAGTACCTTAGAATAAATGTATAGTATTATTCCTCAGCCGGTTTCATGTTAGTATAAACGTTCTGAACGTCGTCATCATCCTCAAGGATATCAACCATTTTGTCGATTACCTCACGTTGTTCAGGAGTAACATCCTTTAGATCCGTTGGAATACGAGTGAACTCAGCACCAGTAATCTCGATACCATTGCCTTCAAGATGCTTCTGCAGATCGCTAAAGCTCTTAGGCTCACCATATATAGTAACCTCGTTGGTCTCTTCATCGAAATCATATTCCTCTTCAACACCATAGTCAATGAATTCAAGGATGAGATCGTCCATATCAAGATCCGCCTGCTTCTTGAATGTAAACACGCACTTCTGATCAAAAAGGAAAGACAAGGAACCTTGTGTTCCCAAGTTGCCACCATACTTGTTGAATACGGCACGCACGTTGGCTACAGTACGGGTTGTGTTGTCTGTCGCGGCATCCACGAAGATAGCCACTCCATGAGGTCCGTATCCCTCGTAGGTTACTTCCTTGAAATCCTTCTGGTCTTTGCCCATTGCGTTTTTTATCGCACGCTCAACGTTAGCATTAGGCATGTTCTCACGCTTGGCAGTCTGAATGATAGCTCTCAGGTGAGGATTGTTTTCAGGATCAGGACCACCAGCCTTGACTGCAATGGCAATCTGTTTGCCAATCTTTGTAAACGTACGGGCCATATGTCCCCATCTCTTCATCTTAGTCGCTTTGCGATATTCAAATGCTCTTCCCATTGGAGTAATTGTTTTATAATGTTTTTAAATTGTTATCTTTTTGAAATACCATCAGTGATTAAAAACCATCATCTCAGCTCAGCGTTCAATTGCTTTTTCAGATTAGCAATCAATTTGGTCATCACTGCCTCGATATGCTTCTCCGTAAGTGTCTTCTCCTCATCCTGAAGGATAAAGTTAACGGCGTAACTCTTCTTGCCAGCAGGAAGATTCTTTCCCTCATATACATCGAAGAGTTCTACTTTTTTAAGCAACTTCTTTTCAGACTGGTAGGCAATCTTTTCTATCTCAACGAATTCTACATTAGAGTCTACCAATAACGCCAAGTCACGGCTTACAGGTGGGAACTTGCTTATCTCATGGAAGTTTACAGTATTCTTGCGTACTGCCTTCATAAGGAGAGTCCAGTTAATCTCTGCATAATATACCGGCAACTCAATATCAAACTCTTTGAGGTGTTTCTTTGCTATAACACCCATTTCGGCAATGAGTTTTCCTCCTCTGTTCTCTATAGCGATTGCTGACGAGAAAATATCATTGTCGCTTTTCTTGAACACGACAGCAGCAAACGACAACCCTACTCTACGAAGGATATTCTCGACATATGCTTTCAGTTCATAGAACGATGTGTCTTCTTCGGGATGAGCCCAACTGCCACTCACCCTCTTACCGGTAAGCCAAAGGCCAAGATGATATTCCTCCTTGTAAGCAGCCTGTGGATTATCCACTGTATGCTTTTCTGCATTGTAATCATAGACATTGCCAAACTCGAAGAAACGAAGATTAGGATTCTTGCGTTTTATATTATATTCAAGACTCTCCAATCCGCCAAACAACAATGTCTCACGCATCACATTAAGATCGGAACTTAACGGATTCATAATGCGAACAAGATGATCTGCATGATAGTGGTTGAGAGCTTTGTAGTAGTCACCCTTTGTAAGAGAGTTGTTCAATATCTCATTGAATCCACATCCTACCAGCTGCTCTCCTATAAGATTTTCAGCTTTATGTTTCAAGTCTTCCTCACCTTTTATCACCAAGGAGCTTTTCAGCTGTGTTGGTATCTCTACGTTGTTATAGCCATAAATCCTCAAGATATCCTCAACCACGTCGCATGGACGCTGCACGTCAACACGATAAGCTGGTATCTGAAGTTTCAGACCTTCGGCATTCTCATCCAGCACCTTCATCTCAAGAGATTCGACAATGCTCTTTATCATGTCTTCCCCAATGACTTTACCAACAAGAGAATTAACGTATTCATACTTTAATTCAACCACAGGATCGGGTATCGGTTCAGGATATACATCCTTTATCTGCATAGACACCTTTGCACCAGCAAGTTCCTTACACAACAGAGCTGCCTGCTTCAGAGCATAAATCACTCCGTTTGGATCTATACCACGCTCAAAACGGAAAGATGCATCAGTACTCAATCCATGACGACGAGCACTTTTACGTATCCAGGTCGGATGGAAATATGCGCTCTCAAGCACTACATTCACCGTAGTATCGTAAGTGCCACTACCCTTGCCACCAAAAACGCCAGCTATACACATCGGTTCTTCAGCATTGCATATGGCAAGGTCGCGCTCACTGAGCTTATGTTCCACTCCATCAAGAGTAACGAAAGGCGTTCCCTCTGGCATAGTCTTAACTACTATCTTGTGATTCTTCACCATATCTGCATCAAAGCAATGCAGTGGCTGTCCATATGCCATCATCACATAGTTGGTAATGTCAACTATGTTGTTTATCGGACGAATGCCTATTACGTTGAGTTTTTTCTGAAGCCATTCCGGACTTTCGGTAACCTTACAGCCTGTCAGACTAACACAAGCATAACGTTTACAAGCCTCGGCACACTGAATTTCGACATCAATCGGAAGACATTCATTGTCAACTTCAAATGCATCGCAGCCCGGACGATGGAGACTTGTCTCATAGCCATTACGTTTCAACCACGCATAGAGATCACGTGCCACTCCCCAATGCGAAAGAGCATCCGCACGATTGGCCGTGATGTCGATTTCTATCAACCAGTCACTCTCCAGATTATAATATTCTGCAGCGGGTGTACCCTCTTTAGCAGTATCCGGCAAAACGATGATACCATCATGGCTTGTACCTACACCTATTTCATCTTCGGCACATATCATACCATAGCTTTCCACTCCGCGTAGTTTAGACTTCTTGATAACGAATTCCTTATCGCCATCATAAAGCACACAACCCAAATCTGCCACAATAACCTTCTGACCAGCAGCAACATTAGGTGCTCCGCACACTATCTGAGAAGGGGTTTCATGTCCTAAGTCAACAGTTGTAACATGTAAATGATCCGAATTGGGATGGGCCTCACAAGTAAGGACCTTGCCTACAAACAGGCCTTTGAGACCACCTTGTATACTTTGCACTTCCTCAAGAGAATCTACTTCAAGACCTTCAGAAGTCAAAGCGTCGCATACTTCTTGTGGAGTAAGGTTGAAATCAACATACTCCTTCAACCATTTGTAAGATATATTCATTATGATGTATTTTTACAATTTCGTTTGAGTCGGGACAAAAGTACTAAAAAATAGGCTATTAAACAAACCTTTACCTAAAAAATGACAATATGTCCTGACGTAACCTTCTAAAACGCCTATTCTCTTTCTGAATGAAAGGCAGTTAAAGTCTGGCTACATATTCAGCTGCTGCATCGGCACATCGCTCTCCATCTACTCCTGCAGAGACTATTCCGCCTGCATAACCAGCACCCTCGCCACACGGGAAGAGCCCATGTAAAGTAACATGCTGGAGAGTCTCTTTGTCTCGCAATATCCGTACTGGTGAGGAAGTCCTTGTTTCTACCGCCATAAGCACAGCGTCGTTTGTCAAGAAACCGCGACTCATACCGCCAAATTTCACGAACCCCTGCTGCAATCTATGGCTTATCATTGGGGGCAACCAAAAATGCAACGGACTGGAAATCAATCCCGGAGCATAAGATGCCTTTGGCAAATCATAGCTAAGCTTCGACTTCACGAAATCTCCCATTCTTTGTGCAGGAGCAGTCTGCCGCATATTGCCGTTTATCCAGCAATCACGTTCCAATTTTTCCTGAAAAGCCATCATTTTCAAATCCCCTTCTCCGTCTATGTCCTCCGGCCTAACCTCTACGACCATACCACTGTTAGACCATTGTGTTCCTCTATTGCTGGGACTCATGCCGTTGACAACAATCTGCTCCTTGTCAGTAGCCGCAGGAATAACGAAGCCACCCGGACACATGCAGAAAGAATAAACGCCCCTACCCTCAACCTGAGTGACAAAACTATATTCTGCTGCAGGCAAATACTTGCCACGTCCTTTCTTGTTATGATACTGAATCTGGTCTATTAGCGCAGCAGGATGTTCAAGTCTAACTCCGACTGCAATGCCTTTTGCCTCTATCGCCACGCCAGCCGAGCCAAGATACCGATACACATCACGGGCAGAATGGCCAGTGGCAAGGATAACCGGTCCATGGAAAACCTTCTGGATGCCATTCTGGAGGTCTATGCATTCAACGCCTATTACCGCATCACCTTCAACTAACAATGAAGTCATCTTAGTTTGGAAATGAACTTCACCACCACATCTGATTATAGTATTGCGCATTGATTCTATGACCGACGGAAGCCTGTCGGTACCTATATGCGGATGAGCGTCTGAGAGAATTGATGCAGATGCACCGTGCTGGCAGAAGACATTGAGTATTTTTTCTATGTCGCCCCGTTTCTTACTTCGAGTATACAGTTTTCCATCAGAATATGCCCCTGCTCCACCCTCGCCAAAGCAATAATTGCTCTCTGGATCTACTTTCTGCATCTTGGTTATAAGCGACAGGTCTTTCTTTCTGTCCCGCACATTCTTGCCACGCTCTAAGACTATTGGTCTAAAGCCTTTCTCCACAAGCCTCAGGGCAGCAAAAAGACCTCCCGGACCGGCTCCTACCACAATGACGCAGTTGCCATCCGACACATCATTATATTCTGTATGCACGTACTCCTCGTCTGTCGGTTGTTCATTTATGTATGTCCTCACTTTAAGATTCACAAATATATTGCGTTGCCTAGCATCAATACTACGTCTGAGCACTCGCACTGACGTGATTGTCCGTGTATCAATTGCCAGTTCTTCAGCAAGATAATCCTTCAATAGACTTTCTGTAGCCGCAATCTGAGGAGCGACTCTAACATGTAACTCTTTTATCATATTATCATTTATATTGATATCAGCATCCTGAAAAGAAATCGCCATTCTCCATTAAGGCAAAAGACTGCTTTGACAATGCGGAAACAACGCCATGAAGACATGCGAACAAGTGTTTCTTATGCAAGACAAAGGTTACACAGAACAACAATCAAGCAAAAATAACAATGAGCACAATAAGAACTCAGTGTTAATACCCACCTATTCCGACAGAAGAAGACACCCCATTAAAGCATCTAAAATACATTCAACATATAGAGACCAATGTCTTCTGCCTGTCAATCATATTTCATCAATGCAAAACTACACCTATATCATAGGACAAGAACGACGATGAAAAGCGAAATAAAAAATTAAGGAACGAATCCTTGGTATCGTCCCTTAACCTTTATTATCATCGTATTTATTTCTTAGCTGGCTTATAAGCCTTGTTCAAGCCTGCGATAACCTCATTGGTTATATCGTATGCTTTGTCAGCATAGAGAATATTATCACCGGCCTTGCTCAATATCAAGCCATACTTCTTGTCTTTATTGTATGCAGCAAGATAATGCTGTATACTATCGCGCAATGCCTTGTTGAATGTATTGGTCTCATTCTGGAACTCTGCTCCTAGTCTCTGCTGAAGAGCCTGCAAGTCAGCACCCTGTTTTTGAAGATTTGCCTGGACAGCCTCAGCCTGTTGCTGAGTATATTTGTTGTTCTGTACATCCTGCTGAAACTTTGCAGCTGCAGCCTGCAAAGAATTCTGCTTAGCAGCCAGAGTGTTTTCTATATTCTGACTCTTTTTCTGGAGTATAAGTGAATATTCCTTACAGAATTTATACTGTGACATGATTGAGTCTACCTCAACATAAGCAATCTTTACAGAGCCAGACTGAGTAGCATGAGCCTGAGTCTTTTCATCAACCTTTTGCGCTTCCTTGTTGCAAGAAGCCATTGCCAGCAAAGCAATCGCCATAACTGACATTACACGAACCATTTTCTTGTTCATCTTATTAATATTCCGTTTTTTGTTATTACCAATTTATATTTGCCATCAGACACCGCATATATAACGGATTCTCCCTTAATTATTGCATATATTGCAAATATTAACATGCGCAATAAGCGGTTTTCAAGCTTTTTGCCTAAATTTGCATGCAAAGATAGAATATTATATGAAAAATAAAGAATGAAGAATGAAGAATTTTGGTCAAGCTACTGATTTTATTGACGTTGCTAACAATATTTTCATCATTCAAAGATTCTGAACTTACAAACTTTAAACTTTAAATAAATATACATTTATGAACAACAGCGAATTAAAACCAGCTTGTGTCTTTGAACAATTTGCAAGGGTCAACCAAATTCCCCGCCCTTCTAAACACGAAGAGAAGATGATTGAATTCTTGAAAGAATTCGGAGAGAGCAGAAACCTCGACACACAGGTAGACAAGACAGGCAACGTAATCATCAGGAAACCTGCTACCAAGGGATACGAAGACCGCAAGACCGTAATTCTGCAGAGCCACATGGATATGGTTTGCGAAAAACTTGTAGACGTCGATATCGACTTCACGAAAGACGCTATCCAAACTTATGTTGACGGTGAATGGATGAAGGCAAAGGGAACTACTCTGGGAGCTGATGACGGTATCGGATGTGCCATCGAAATGGCTATTCTCGACAGCAACGAGATAGAGCACGGACCTATTGAATGCGTATTCACACGCGACGAGGAAACAGGACTTACCGGAGCTCACGGAATGGAGTCTGGATTCATGAAAGGCAACATGCTTATCAATCTGGATAGCGAAGACGAAGGACAGATATTTATAAGTTGTGCCGGTGGACAGACAACTACTGCAACCTTCAAATTCAACAAGGAAGAGGCTCCCGCTGACTATTTCTTCATGAAGGCAAGCATCAACGGACTCGTAGGCGGACATAGCGGTGACGACATCAACAAGAAGCGTGCAAACTGCATCAAGTTCCTTACCCGTTTCCTCTTCACCGAGCAGGAGAAGACAGACCTCCGCTTGGCTAACTTCAATGCCGGCCGCATGCACAACGCTATCCCCCGCGATGGAATGGTAGTGTTCGCCGTGCCTGCAAAAGACAAGGAAACCATAAAGGCTGACTGGAACATCATGGTAGCAGGATTTGAGGATGAGTTCCACGTAACAGAACCAAATATGACCGCCGCCCTTGAGAGTTGCGAGGCTGAAAGAGTTTTACCGAAAGAGAACTCTACAAAGTTCATATACGCCCTTCAAGCCGTATATAACGGTGTATTGGCAATGTGCCAGGACAAAGAACTTGAATGGATGGTGGAGACATCCAACAATGTTGCAAGTGTTGTAACGAAGGATACAGAAATCGTTGTAGTAGCTTCACAACGCTCAAACGTGATGAGCAACCTGCAGAATATGACAAACACAGTCAAGGCTGCTTTCATATTGGGAGGAGCTGAAGTCACTGTTGACGACTCTTACCCAGCATGGAAGATGAATCCAAACAGCGAGCTGACAAAGATAGTTGTTGAAACATACAAGAAACTTTTCAAGAAAGACCCAATGGTAATCGGTATTCACGCCGGTCTGGAATGTGGTCTCTTCTCAGAGAAATATCCACAGATGGATATGGTTTCTTTCGGACCTACACTCCGTGGCGTTCACTCTCCAGACGAGCGTCTTCTCATTCCTACCGTACAAATGGTTTGGGATCACCTGTTAGAGATTCTAAAGAACATGCCTAAGAAATAACAAGATCAGACTCTAGAAAAGAGAACAACAATAAAAGCTGAACCGCACATGTAAAATGCAGTTCAGCTTTTATTGTTGTTTCATATTAAAACGATGACACCACGAACTGGAAAGGCATCATTGAAAACAGGACAAAAAGCAGATTCGGAAAATCACTACACCAACCATATAATGCGCCCCTTTTCTCTAACCAACTTTACCGACGTGGGTATCCATTCAGTAAAAGGCAGCTCAGACAATAAGGGATAATAATCAATCACCTCATCATCCCGCAACTCAACAACATAGCGCCCTAGTTCCTTTCCATCTAAAGAAACACCATTAGATGCTATCCTACGTGTGAATCCCCTCCTGCTCATGATATCTTGTCAGAAAGTTTATTATCCGTCATCCTCATCAGCTTATCAGGTTGTGGGCCAATTTCCCTAAGAGGCTGAGGAGACTGCTTGACAGGTTGCGGATGTTGAGACTGTTCAGTAACGGGTTTCAGCCCATCAGCCTTTACAGAATCAATTACATCTACGGAAGAAGCAGCTGAAGATGGGATACCGTTTACATGACATCTTATCAAACGAACGTTTTCAACGAACATCAGCTTCAAAGTCGTCTGAGAAGAGTTTGCCGAACCTTGCAAAGTAATAAAGCCACTTACATTCTTTATACCAAGCCTTGCATCATCAGATATCGCCAAATCATAGCTCGTTGACTCAGAGAGATGGACAGTACGAGTTGCAACACTGTCGTTGGAGAATCTTACAGCCAACAGAGCCACGCCATCTTTATACCCATCCTGGAAGATGAACTGTGTTTTAAAACTCAACACGATTTTATCCCCATTGTGGAAAGCCGTATCTGCAGACAAAGTAAAGGATCTGACATTGTTGGGAGGAAGAGTGGCCAACATAAATGACGTGGCATCTTTCCAGACATTTGCCGTATCGCCTTTCTCCATACTGTCTCCAAAATTGCCTATATCACTTGCCGAAGCACCTAATGCTACAGCCTCGTCACCAAGACGTTTTGTCAGATTCTCGTAAATCTTCTGAAATCTGTCCGAATGACGACTATAATAAACAAGTGAAGAGTCAAACAACGCTTGTGAAACTCCATGTTCCCTCAATACAGACATCTCATACATGATTCGCTTCATTCCGTCATCAGAGTTGTCATCAAGCATACCCAAAGCTATGTGATAGTCATACAAGATATCTTCCATCTCGTCAGGTTGCAGATATTCGCCAGGAACCTGTGGCTTGCACGAATACAGCAAAGAGCAGGACAGAAACAGCAATGTAAGAAAATAGAAACCTCGTTCCATCATTTGTTTATTCAAAACCTTACCCTAAAAAAATCCAAATTCCATTGTCGCCCATCAAAAGGGCAGAATCACTCTGGCTCATCTCTTCGCATTGACTTTTTAGAATCCGAAGACAATTGTGCAAGTTCCTGACGACAGAAAAGCACAAGAAGTACAAAACCTACACTGATACAACTATCAGCGAAATTGAATATCGGACTGAAAAAAACGAATTCATCACCTCCACAAACCGGTACCCATTCAGGCCATGTCGTGACTATCAACGGAAAATAAAACATATCCACGACCCTACCTGTAAGGAAGCCGGAATAGCCTTCTCCAAACGGGACGAGATAAGATGTGAAATAAGGCGATGAGCCACTGAATACAAGACCATAGAACATACAATCTATAAGATTGCCCAAAGCTCCTGCAAAAACAAGGCCAAGGACAATAATATAGAACGTACGTGCTCCAGTTTTCACCTGACGGCAAATATACCATCCAAGCAAACTGATCAAAACTATACGGAAAACGCTTAGAACAGGCTTGTTTATAAACGTCATGCCATATGCCATGCCGTTGTTCTCAATAAACTTTATATAAAACCAGTCCGTTATATGGATCTGTCCTCCCAACGGCATTCCTGTCTTAACCTCAATCTTTATGAACTGGTCGATAAGGAGTGCCAGTATTATCACGACGCTTACGAGAAGCCCTTTCTTGTTTACCTTAATAAATGCCATCGTTTTTATTTCTTTCTTGCATTCTTCGATGCAACGCTCAATGTTGCGTGAGGCACGATGCGAAGGCGCTCCTTAGGTATCAACTCGCCGGTAATACGGTCGATTCCATAAGTCTTGTTTTCTATACGCACCAATGCAGCTTCAAGTCCCTGTATGAATTTCTGTTGACGGCTAGCCAACTGCATCATCTCTTCCTTTGACTGCGTCGTACTACCCTCCTCCAACACTTTGTATGTAGGCGAGGTGTCGTCAACGTCATTACCATCAGCGTTCATCAAAGAGCGCATCATTTGACTATAATCGCGGCGTGCGAGAGCCAACTTTGAGTTTATTATCTCACGGAACTCTTCAAGTTCCTCATCGCTATAACGTGTTTTTTCTGTTGCCATAATATTGATTTCTTAAGAGTTAGACATATAAAGCAACTAAGGCATTACGCCTTAGCTACTTTGATGTTGATATTCAAATCTTCGATTTCAGCTGCTATTCCATCGTTGTCTGCAATACATACATTATCAGCGAGGACCTGCGCCTTGATATAATCAGCAAATCCTGCCAGTGCTGCTTCCACTTTGGAATCTGGAGAAAGCGTCACGTTAATACGGTCTGTAATCTCCAGACCTATCTCTTTACGGATATTCTGGATACGGTTGATAAGTTCACGTGCCATTCCCTCATTAAGCAGCTCGTCTGTAAGCTCGACATCGAGAGCGACAGTAAGGTTACCTTCATTGCTGACAAGCCATCCTGGGATATCCTCACTGATTATCTCTACGTCAGTTGCTTCAACAACAGCCTTCTGACCTTCAACCTCGAGCTCATAAGAACCTGTTGTCTGAAGTTGTGAAATCTCTTCCTGAGAAAGATTACCCATTGCTGCTGCAATACCCTTCATGAGCTTTCCGAACTTCTTTCCCATCGTACGGAAATTACATTTCACCTTCTTCACCAATACTCCAGAGCCTTCAACGAAGCGCAATTCCTTGACGTTTACCTCGTTCTTTATCAAGTCCTTGACTGCCTCTATATGATTCTTTTGTTCATCATCAACTGCAGGAATCATGATAGCCTGAAGCGGTTGCCTTACCTTGATATTTACTTTGCGACGAAGAGCAAGCACCATTGATGTGATTTTCTGTGCCATTCCCATACGGATTTCCAGATCCGAATCGATGAAGCTCTCGTCTGCCTCAGGGTATTTAGCCAAATGTACAGACTGTTCTCCACCTCTGCCCGTTGCTTTGGTCAGATCGAGATAGAGTTGGTCAGAGTAGAAAGGAGCAAAAGGCGCCAACAGTTTGGCTACAGTCTCAAGACATGAGTAGAGAGTCTGGTAAGCCGACAACTTGTCCTTGCTCATCTCCTTGCCCCAGAAGCGTTTACGGTTCAGACGTACATACCAGTTGCTGAGGTCATCGTTTACGAAATTGTCAATCAGTCTGCCCGCACGTGTCGGGTCATAATTGCCGAGTTCTTTGTCAACACCCTTTATCAATGAATGAAGTGCGGAAAGAATCCAGCGGTCAATCTCCGGTCTCTCATTCAGAGGCACTTCAGGCTGAGAGTAGTCAAAGTCGTCTACATTAGCATAAAGACTGAAGAACGAATATGTATTGTATAGGGTGCCGAAGAATTTTCTTCTAACTTCGTCTACTCCCTTCTCGTCAAATTTCAAGTTGTCCCATGGCTCTGAATTCGTCATCATATAGAAACGCACCGGATCAGCACCATACTTGTCAATCATCGTGAACGGGTTAACGACATTTCCTTTGTGCTTCGACATTTTGTCTCCCTTGGCATCAAGAACGAGTCCTGTAGAGATGACGTTCTTGAAAGCGACACTGTCGAACACCATAGTTGCTATGGCATGCAGAGTGAAGAACCATCCACGTGTCTGGTCTACTCCCTCGTTGATGAAATCCGCAGGGAAAGCCAGACGCTTGTCTATCAGTTCTTTGTTCTCAAACGGATAGTGAATCTGCGCATAAGGCATAGAGCCTGAATCAAACCACACATCAATAAGATCGGTTTCTCTCTTCATTGCCTTTCCTGTAGGGCTTACCAAAACGATATTATCAACGTATGGTCTATGGAGATCCACCTTGTCATAATTATCCTTTGAATAGTCACCTGGAACAAATCCTTTGTCTTTCAAAGGATTTGACTTCATATATCCCGCCTCTACACTCTTTTCTATCTCATCATAGAGTTCCTGAAGCGAACCGATACAGATTTCCTCTCCATCTTCATCACGCCAGATCGGAAGCGGTGTTCCCCAGAAGCGTGAACGAGAGAGGTTCCAGTCATTAAGATTCTCAAGCCAGTTGCCAAAACGTCCTGTTCCAGTTGATTCTGGCTGCCAGTTGATTGTCTTGTTGAGTTCTGCCATACGCTCCTTCTTTGCAGTGGAACGTATGAACCAGCTATCCAGCGGATAATAGAGGATAGGTTTGTCTGTACGCCAGCAGTGTGGATAATTGTGCACGTGCTTTTCTATCTTGAACACGCTTCCCTCCTGTTTCATCTCCATACACAACACGATATTCAGGTCTTCAGCTTTTGCTGCAGCCTTCTCATCATATTTACCGTCCACGTTGAATTCTGGAGCATAGGCGTTCTTTACGAAATCACCTGCATGATGTCCGTATTTTCCTTCATCCACGCAATCTTTCACGAAGTTTGCGTCAAGTTCATCAAGCGTGTAATATTTACCCTGCAGGTCAACCATAGGACGTGTCTCACCCTTCTTGTTAATCAGGAACAGGGATGGAATTCTAGCATCCTTAGCCACCTTGGCGTCATCTGCACCAAATGTTGGGGCGATGTGCACGATACCTGTACCGTCTTCCGTAGTGACATAGTCACCAAGGATAATGCGGAAAGCGCTGTCTTCCATTTCAACAAAGCTATCCTTGCCATTCTCTGCGACGAAGACTTTTTCGGGATGTGCCGAAGCATATTCGGCAACGAATGCAGGAGAGTTTTTATCAACCTTAGCCGTTGGCTTAACCCATGGCATCAGCTGCTTGTAATGTAATCCCTCAAGTTCAGTACCCATATACTCGCCAACGACACGATAAGGAACAACCTTGTCGCCATGCTTATAGTCATCCATCGGAGCCTCACTTCCTTCTGCCTTAAAATAGGAATGCAGAAGCGGTTCGGCGATTATGACAGTCACCTGCTCGTCATTGTAAGCATTGTATGTCTGTACAGCAAGGTATTTTATGGATGGACCCACACAAAGAGCAGTGTTTGAAGGCAAGGTCCAAGGAGTTGTCGTCCACGCCATGAAATATGGCTTGCCCCATTTCGTCCATTCTTCTTTCGGGTCAAGCACCTCAAAGAGGGCAGTACAGGTTGTATCCTTCACATCCCTGTAACATCCGGGCTGGTTAAGCTCGTGAGAACTGAGTCCCGTTCCTGCACCCGGACTGTAAGGCTGGATGGTATATCCTTTATACAGAAGATCCTTGCTGTACAACTGCTTCAGAAGCCACCACAAGGTTTCAATATATTTATTCTCGTATGTTATATAAGGATGGTCAAGATCTACGAAATATCCCATCTCCTCAGTTAGTTTTCTCCATTCGGCCGTGAACTTCATTACGTTCTCACGACACTTGTGGTTGTAATCCTCTACAGAGATATATTTGCTTGACTCTTTGTTGTCAATGTCTGCTTTGGTAATGCCAAGTTCCTTTTCCACTCCGAGTTCAACAGGCAGTCCGTGGGTATCCCATCCAGCCTTGCGGTGTACCTGCATTCCCTTCATCGTCTTATAGCGGTTGAAGGTATCCTTGATTGAACGGGCGAGCACATGATGAATGCCTGGATGACCATTTGCCGAAGGAGGACCTTCGAAGAACACAAACTGTGGACATCCCTCACGCTCATCAATAGACTTGTGGAATATATCATTCTTATTCCACATTTCCAATATCTCATTGTTTACTTTTGTCAGATCCAAGCCTGAATGCTCGGCAAATTTCTTGGTCATATGTTTTTTTGTATTTGTTTCTTTACATTCTATTATCGAGCGGCAAAGATACACAAAAAATATTTTTCTGCAAAATACTTTATAAATTCTTTGCCATTAGACAAATAGAAGCCGTTCCATTCCTATTTATTATTACACGTTTAAAACAAAGAACGGATGAAGACAATGCAAAGGAAACAAGTTATGTTCCAAAAGAAAAGGAATACATATGGAGTACATACAAAAAATTCACTGAATTACATGTTGCAACTCAGTGAGTTTCATATCATAAGTAGCCGAGTTTTACGGCTTAACCCTATCAGTAATATTCCTTATCTGCACTCTTTTCTGAATGCATAAAGAATAAATCAATCATCTTCTTCTGCTGCACGCAGTATTATGCTAGTAGCTCCGAGAGTGAACAGAGTGCCGTCATAAATCACGCGACGCTCTTTATCGCCAAGGATTTCATTGTCTACGAAAGTTCCAGTATAACTAGGTCCATCGCGCAATATATATTTTAGCTTGCCCGTCTTCTTGTCTCTCGAAACATTTATAACGCAATGGCTGATATCCATACTCGGGTCGTTTGTCTCTATCTTCAAGTCCACCTTCGCATTTTTCATATAGCGACCTATTATATTGTCACCCATCTTCAATGGCAAGACTTGTTTATAATGGAAGACATTCTCAATGACGACGATTGAACCACATCCATTCTCATCCGCATTCTCGTCTGGATTCTCGTCTTTCTGGCGTTCACGCAATTTCGACACACCCATTCGTATACCGAATTCCTTGCCACACTCTGGGCATTGGAATACCAAAGACTGTCCGTCGGCATACTTTGTCTCGTCGAATATGATGTAGTTGTCACATTTAGGGCAGCGTACTCTTTTCATCTTTTTTTAGTTTTCCTTATATATCCAAGAACTTGAAAACGTCTCATTTTCACGAAGTTGTGTCAATTCGCTTAAAGCTTTCATTTTAGATTCGTAATTACCATATACCACCTTCAAGGATTCACCCTCCTGCTCAAGGACTCTCGCCTCAGTCAACCCCTGCTTATGCAGACTCTTGACGAAAGCGTCGGCATTAGACTTGGTTATTCTGCAAGCCAGAACAATGCAATAGACTTCCGTCTGCATGTCTTTCTGCTTCGACACAGGTTCCACTCTTTTTATTGGGGGCTCGATCTCTTTATCCACAATATTGCCAGACTTGGCACTTGGAATGGCATTGATTTTCTCACCCACTACATTGGTTACTCCTGAGTTCGCATCTCTGGAAACCAAGTTATATAATAGACCGCTACCGATTCCACTCATTGAAACCGACGTCTCGTCATTTACATTATTAATCGGTGTCGCCAACATGAAGAAAGCCAAGACGGCACACGCTACGGCCAACACGTTACGTATCAGACTGACCTTTATACTGATTGTCTTCTCCGAATCAACGTCACCATCAGCGCATAGTTTATCTGCGAGTTTCGATTCACCATACGGGAACACTTGCTGCGACTGCTGAGCAGCAGACTTTTCAGACCCACCCTGCTCCTCTGTAATAGATTTCACCGGCATATCAATTGCTGCAGGAATTGTCGCAGTCACGCCATCCTCAAGCAATAGAGACACATCTACACTCGACAAGCCATACAAAGACGGAGTAAGGATACCAGACTCACAAGGGTCGAATTCATAACGGCCGTCAGCATTCACGACTAAAGTTCCGATGTCGCTCAAATCATAGAAACCGTCTTTTTCCAACACCGATTTCAGTTCGCCAACTTCCTCGTCTATCTTTCTCATCGCCTCCGGATAGCTCATGTCGTACGCCTCGACATACGACTGCGCCAGAAGGGAGTCGTTCATATCGAGTTTCTGGTTGAACCCAAGCGTACGCAACGGCGGAAGATACACACCATCACGGGCATCATAGCGAGCATCTATATGATGCGCCACAAAGCCTCCCAAGCCTGGCACGACAACACAGTCATTGTCCAAAAGCAATATTTCAATATGTCTTTTCAATTCTATCACGTTGCAAAATTACACTTTTCCCATTACAATGCCAAATAAAACTTTCAAAACCAATCGGTGAAATAAAAAAAAGTAAAAAACACATACGGAATAAAATAATATTGATTACTTTTGCAACAAAATAAAATACGACCATGAACTTTATAAAGACCGCGATTGATGGAGTTTTCATTATAGAACCAAAAGTCTTCAACGACCCAAGAGGTTATTTCTTTGAGGCATTCAAACAGGAAGAATTCGAAAAGAACATCGGAAACGTGAACTTCGTGCAAGACAACGAATCGAAATCGTCTTACGGCGTCTTAAGGGGACTCCACTATCAAAAGGGAGAATATTCGCAGGCGAAACTCGTAAGGGTAATCAAAGGCAAAGTGGTTGACGTGGCTGTAGACATAAGAAAAAGCTCACCCACATTCGGCAAACACGTGATGGTGGAACTCAGCGAAGACAACAAAAGACAACTTTTCATACCGAGAGGATTTGCCCACGGATTTCTTGTCTTGAGCCAAGAAGCAATATTCACATACAAGGTAGACAACGTGTATGCCCCACTGTATGAAGCATCCATACGATTCGACGACCCGGAAATCAACATAGAATGGCCTATCGAAAAAAAAGACGTGCATGCAAGCGACAAAGACTTCAACGGAAAACTATTTTCCGAGGCAGTCTTGTTCGAATGATGCAAATACGCCGACAATCTCTTGACAGAGACTCAAAATGAACACAGATGCCTTATGGCACACAACATCTAATGACAATGAACATAAAGACTTTCATCCTTTTGGCTTTCTTGTGCACGACTGCCTTTTCATGCAAAAACAAAGGAGAAGACACAGCCGTACGTACAGAAGACCTGAAGGCAAAACAACTTTTTCAAGGCATATGGGTAGACTCTGACGAAGAGAATGTCGTCTTCAAAGTCAAAGGGGACACCATATACTACCCAGACTCCCTGAGCCAGCCTATCAAATTTGCCATATATGGCGACACTCTGGAACTAAAAAGCGCAAACGACTCTAAATACGCCATATTAAAACAATCGGCGCATATATTTGAATTTAAAAACTCAAATGGCGACATAGTGAAACTGATAAAAGGCGAAGACCCGAGCTTTGAACTACAGTTCGCCAACAAGAAGCCAACGAGCGTAAACCAGAACAAGACAATTAAAAGCGACACCATATTATTCTGTAACAATGAGAGATACCACTCTTACATTCAAGTAAATCCTACAACATATAAAGTGTTGAAGACATCATATAATGATGACGGGCTGGAAATCGAAAGCGTATATTTCGACAACACTATCCACCTGGGGATCTTCAAGCAGGAAACAAAGATTTTCTCAAAAGACTTTAAGAAAAGCGACTTCACACAATATGTTCCCAAAGACTTTCTGAAACAGAGCGTATTGAGCGACCTTACAGCAAGCACATCCGACAGCAAAGGATTCCACTATATAGCAGAACTCGCCATCCCCGACAGCTATGTAAGCTACATGGTGAATATTGTCATAACGACTGACGGAAAGATTTCAATGAACGTAACGAAATAGAAGGCCAAGACGCAAAGAAGCCAAAGAAGTTCAAAACGAACATCTTCTGAACTCCGAAC
>NZ_FR892623.1:85374-94567 GCF_000436015.1 Prevotella sp. CAG:592
TGAACTCCGAACATGTTATGGCAGTGGCTATTGCCACATTCAGACTTTCTGCAGTCTGGCGCCCCTCAGGAAAGTTCGGTATCAGAAGCCTGTTGTTTATACGGCTTCGCATAGCTGCGGAAATGCCATTCCCCTCATTCCCCATCACTATAATACCGTTGGGAGTGAGGGATTTCTTATAAATATCTTCACCATCAAGGAATGTACCATAAACGGGATAACCAGTGGGGAGCGAATCGAAAAGCACTTGCAAATCGCAATATTCAACCCGCACTCTGGCGATACTGCCCATAGTAGCCTGTACGACCTTGGGGTTATACACGTCAGCGGTGTTACGGCTGCAGAAAATTTTCGTTATACCAAACCAATCGGCCACACGTATGATAGTGCCCAGATTACCAGGATCCTGCACCCCATCAAGGGCAATGTAAAGGGAAGAATCGTCGAAATCACATTTAGGCTGACTCACAAGCATCGGGAATACGGCAAGCACTCCCTGTGGATGCTGCAAGAAACTGATTTTACGCAGTTCATCATCCGTGACAACAACTATATCATTATCTATCTGAGGATTAGAATCTATCCACCCCTGAGTGGCAAAAAACATTTTCGGCTTCAGTATCTCCATCAAATCTGACACCACCTTAGGACCTTCTGCAACGAAACAACCCTCTTTGTCGCGTCCTTTCTTTGACTGCAACGAATGAACTAATTTTATCTGATTCTTGCTTAACATTTCATTTTATAGTTTTTGAGCCACAAAAGTACAATTTTTTTTATACTTTTGCACAACAAAACCAAGAGAAGTGACGAACAAACCTATAAAACATATCTTAATACACTTTTGTGTGGCGTTTATGACATCTGTCATGACGGGATGCAGCATAACCAAATTCATACCGGAAAACGAGTTTCTCATTAACAAGGTGATGATAGAGAGCACAGACAAAAGCATAAACGCTTCAGAATATGAACCATATATAAAGCAGAAAGGAAACACAAAGTGGTTTTCAGCACTACGCATACCACTTGCGACATATTCACTTGCAGGCAAAGATTCAACAAAGTGGATCAACAAGACTTTAAAGAATATCGGGGAAAAGCCAGTAACTCTGGATTCCACACTTACAGAATCGACTTGCAACGATCTTCGAAGCGCAATGCAGAACAACGGGTTTCTCAATGCCAATGTGGAGACCCGTACGAAGATTCATAAGAAAAACAAGATTGATATAACATACATCCTTACTCCCGGGAAGAAATTTCACATAAACAACATAACATACGACATCCAAGACGACAACATCGAAAAGAAGCTTGATGTAATATACCCTAAAGAAAAAAGGATAAAGGCAGGAGCGGTATTCAGCATCAACAGTCTTGAACAGGAGCGCCGAATTATAACATCTGCCCTGACAAACAATGGATATTACCACTTTCACAAGAATTTCATATCGTATACGGCAGACTCAATACCTGGCAAAGAACTTGTAGATTTGATACTCCACATAGCAAAATACGAAAAACCAGGAGTAAAGACAGACACACTACATACTTGCTACAAGATAAACAATATTATCTACAGTAGCACAGAAGGAGACAGAATTCCATTGCGAGCTAATGTGCTTAAGGAAAACACATGGCTCGAAGAAGGTAAGCCCTTCAGTTCTGAAATGCTCAAAAGAACATATAACAGTCTCGGAAAGCTTCAAGCTGTGAAATACACGAACATTCAATTCAAAGAAGCAGGTGAAGGCCTGCTCGACTGCAATATCAGAGTGAGTCCGAGCACCCCCAACAGTATCAGTTTCCAACCTGAAGGTACAAATACAGCCGGAGACCTTGGTGCCGCAGTATCGCTTACATACGAAAACAGGAATCTGTTCAGAGGCTCTGAAGTGTTCAGCGTGAAACTAAGAGGGGCTTACGAAGCGATAACCGGTCTTGAAGGCTACCAGAATCAGAATTATATAGAATACGGAATAGAGTCAAAGATTCTTTTCCCCAGCTTCATGTGTCCGTTTCTGTCATATGACTTCAAAAGACGTTCTTACTCTACGACGGAAATCGGAGTGAGCTATAACCTGCAAAACCGTCCAGAGTTCCATAGGCGAGTATTCTCAGGCTCTGTAAGATACAGATGGACAGACTCTAGCCAAAAACACCAATACAAAGTTGACATCATAGACCTCAATTATGTCTATATGCCATGGATATCATCTACATTCAAAGACAACTATCTTGATAATGTAGACAATAAAAACGTCATTTTGAAATACAACTACGAAGATCTCTTCATCATGAAAATCGGATTTGGAATGACATACAGCCACAAAAACAATGCATTCAAAATAAACTGCGAGACAGCCGGTAATATCCTCAACGGTATATCGCATATCACGAAAATGCAGAAGGATGCCAATAAACACTACAAGATTTTCAACATCGCTTATGCCCAATATGCGAAATTCGACTTCGACTACACACACAAGTTTTCGTTCGACCAGAACAACCAGCTTGTTATGCATGCAGCTCTCGGTGTGGCCTATCCTTACGGCAACAGTACAGTCTTGCCGTTTGAAAAGAGATATTTCTCCGGTGGTGCGAACTCGGTCAGAGGCTGGAGCGTACGCGGACTAGGCCCAGGTAGCTTCAAAGGCAAAGATGGCGCCATTGACTTCATAAACCAAACTGGAGACATGAAACTCGACCTCAATATGGAATTCAGAACCGCCTTGTTCTGGAAACTACACGGAGCGGCATTCATTGATGCTGGAAACATTTGGACATTGAGAGAATACAAGGAACAACCAGGTGGACAGTTCCATCTGGACTCTTTCTACAGACAGATTGCCGTTGCCTATGGATTGGGGATTCGCTTGAACTTCAGCTATTTCATCCTGCGCTTCGACATGGGAATGAAAGCAATAAATCCAGCTTACGAATCTAAAAATGATCATTATCCATTATTCCACCCGAACATGAACAGAGATTTTGCATTCCATTTCGCTGTAGGCATGCCATTCTAAATAATCACAACAACTAACAGAAAATACAAATCAAGAGACAAACCACTTCTGCCAGTACTTTCGAAAACGGCAAGACTTGCACCATTCAAATGGGAAAAGACTCTACACGTTTTCAACATAAATAAGGGGACATATCTCATGACATGCCCCCTTAATTTATGTTTCAAACAGACCTTTATTCTTTTCCGTCGATTTCTGCTTCATGAACCTTAATCAGCTCCTGCTGAATATCGTTAGGAACAAGTTCATAGCTTGCGAACTTAGTTGTGAACGAAGCTCTACCACCTGTTATAGAACTCAGTGAGATACTGTAGTTTGAGAGTTCCTTCAATGGAATCTTCGCCTGAAGCTTCTGATAACCTGCCTCAGAATCCATTCCCATGATTAGAGCACGGCGTCCCTGAAGGTCACTCATCACATCTCCCATGAAATCTGAAGGGACAAAAACTTCCAGATCATAAATCGGCTCAAGAATCTTTGGACCTGCATTCTTGAATGCCTCTGAGAACGCATTTCTTGCAGCCAACATGAATGACAACTCATTGCTGTCTACCGGATGCATCTTTCCATCATAAACGACAACACGAACATCACGAGCATAGCTTCCAGTAAGCGGTCCCTGCTCCATACGCTCCATCACTCCCTTCAAGATTGCAGGCATGAAACGTTGGTCGATGGCTCCTCCAACAACAGAGTTGATGAATACAAGTTTGCCTCCCCAATCCAAATCAACGACCTCCTTGTTCTTGATATTCATCTTGAACTCCTGGCCATTGATATTGTAAGAAACAGGATCCGGCATTCCCTCGGCATAAGGTTCTATGATAAGATGTACCTCACCGAACTGGCCAGCTCCACCTGACTGTTTCTTGTGACGATAGTCTGCACGTGCAAGCTTTGTGATTGTTTCACGATATGGAATACGTGGTTCCTGATACTCAACCTGCAATTTCTCATTGTTTTCAAGTCTCCATTTCAATGTACGCAAATGGAACTCTCCCTGTCCGTGAACGATAGTCTGACGAAGTTCCTTGCTCTGCTCAACGACCCATGTCGGATCTTCTTGTCTCATCTTAGTCAGAGCAGCCATAAGCTTTTCTGTGTCAGCTTCGTTGACAGCCTTTATCGCACGTGAATATTTTGAGTTAGGATATTTGATGAAATCAAATCTATTCTCGCAGTCTTTACTGTTGAGAGTATTACCGGTCTTGACATCCTTCAATTTTACCGTACAACCGATATCCCCAGCTTGCAACTGCTCTACAGACTGACGGTTAGCTCCTGCACATACGAAGATATTCGCCATACGCTCCTTTGATCCACGGTCTGCATTCGTCAAATCATCACCCGGCTTCACGCTTCCGCTCATAACCTTAAAATATGAGACTTCACCAATATGCGGCTCTACTCCTGTCTTGAAGAAATACAAAGAAGTAGGCGCGTCGGAATCGGCAGGAACTTCCTGTCCTCTCGTATTATGCACCTTCGGCATGTCACTAACGAACGGCACTACGTTACCAAGGAATTCCATCAAGCGACGAACGCCCATACTCTTGCCTGCACAAACGCAGAACACTGGGAATATCGAGCGTGTGATGAGTCCCTTGCGGATACCCTCACGCATCTCATCCTCTGTAAGTGTCTCTTCTTCAAAGAATTTCTCCATCAGAGTCTCGTCGTTCTCTGCAGCAGCCTCAACGAGCTCCTTATGTAGAGCCATAGCCCTCTCCATCTCTTCTTCAGGAATATCCTCGATGATAGGTGCACCGCCCTCAGGCGTCCATGAATATTTCTTCATGAGAAGCACGTCGATAAGGGAATTGAATTCTGGTCCCGTATTCAAAGGATACTGTATCTGCACGCACTTGGTGCCGTAGATATCTTTCATTTGTGCAATAATGGATTCAAAATCACACTTCTCGCTATCCAACTGGTTGACGAGGAAGATAACCGGCTTCTTCAGCTTGTCTGTATATCTAAATAAATTCTGAGTTCCGACCTCCGGACCATACTGACCGTTAATAAGCACCAATGCCTGGTCTGTGACATTAAGCGCTGTAATTGCTCCGCCCACAAAATCATCTGAGCCAGGGCAATCGATAATATTCAGTTTCTTGTTATTCCACTCCACATTAAATACAGTAGAGAATACAGAATAGCCATATTCCTGTTCTACTGGAAAGTAGTCACAAACCGTGTTCTTTGCTTCTATTGTACCACGGCGCTTGATGACACCACTCTCATACAACATCGCTTCGGCAAGAGTAGTCTTGCCGGAACCCGCACTGCCAAGCAAGGCAATGTTCTTGATTTCATTAGTCTGGTAAACTCTCATGTTATTATAGATTTTAGGTTTGTCGTTCCAAGTGCTTTTATGTTCTTGTGGCGACTTAATTAGATTTAACGGCAACTAAGTTATCATATTTTCTACATTTTACAAAATATTTGCTACAAAAAATCCTGTTTTTTAAAACATATTAGTACTTTTGCAATACAAAAATTACAAATTATGTCAGGATTATACGTTCACATCCCATTTTGCAAGAGCCGTTGCATCTATTGCGGCTTCTATTCAACAACTCACGAAGAACTTCGTTCACGTTACGTAGACAGCCTTTGCGAAGAATTAAGGTTGAGAAGGGATTATCTGGACGACAGAATCTCCACGATATACCTTGGAGGTGGCACGCCTTCACAGCTCTGCCAAACTGACATTGACAGGATTTTCGATGCCATATATAAATATAATAAGGTGGAAGACTCCATAGAAGCGACTTTTGAATGCAACCCAGACGACATCACGGAATCTCTTGCCGATTATATAAAAAGTTCTCCCATCAATAGGGTCAGTATGGGAGCACAGTCTTTTTCTGACGATATTCTATCCTTCATAAGGAGAAGGCACAATGCGTCACAAATCATATCGGCGGTGGAAAGGCTGAGAAAGGCTGACGTGTCGAACATCAGCATTGACCTAATGTTCGGATTTCCACAAGAAAGCATACAAACATGGAGGACAGACATTGAAAGCGCCCTCAACCTGGAGGTTGAGCACATCTCTGCTTATAGTCTGATGTATGAAGAGGGGACTGCAATGACAAAACTTCTTCTTGAGAACAGGATAAAGGAATGCGACGAGGAAACGTATCTTGCCATGTACAACATACTTATAGACAAACTTGTTGCTGCCGGATACGAACATTACGAGATAAGCAACTTTGCAAAAAGCGGTTACCGGTCTAGACACAACAGCAACTATTGGAATGACATCCCATACCTGGGCATCGGAGCTTCTGCACATTCTTTCAACCGAATGTCAAGACAATGGAACATTGACGACATATCGTCCTACATGGAATCTATCAGTAAAAAAACGATTCCTGCCGAAACTGAATTTCTAACCAAGGACTCAAGATTTGACGACGTGGTCATGACAAGACTACGCACATGCGAAGGAATTGACATGATCGACATAAAGAAAAATTTTGGCGAAGACTATCTTGCCTTCCTGTACAAAGAAGCTGCCCCACATATCGAAAATGGATTGATGACACTCGAAGGCAGCCACCTACATCTGACAAGGAAGGGACTGTTTGTGAGCGACAGCATTATCAGCGACTTGATGCACGTATAGGAAACAAGAAACCGGAAGCATAATCTTCACTTCAAACGATTTGCGTAGATACATTGAAGCAGCGTAATGCCAAGACCATACGCTGCTTCAATGATATAACATGCAAAGATGAATTACTTCTGTATCTTGTTGTCTACAGGGAAAACCACAACCGGATTATAAGACTTGGCCTCTTCAAAGTCCATAAGTGCATAAGCAATTATTATAACTGTATCACCTACAACACATTTTCTTGCAGCTGCACCATTAAGGCAAATACATCCGCTGCCACGCTCTCCCTTGATTATATATGTTTCAAAACGTTCTCCGTTATTGTTGTTTACTATCTGAACCTTTTCACCAGCTATAAGATTAGCCGCATCCATCAAGTCCTCGTCTATGGTTATGCTACCCATATAATTCAGATTTGCCTCTGTAACCTGAACACAATGCAGCTTGCTCTTCAAAACTTCAATCAACATGATAAATATCTTTTATTTGGCGTTATATTTTATATGATCTATAAGCCTGACTGGCTTCTTTCCACAATACACAGTAATACATCCTACCGTATCCGAAGAATCCTCCCAGTTCTCTACATCCTGCAATGTATCGCCATCAACAATAGAGAAGTATTCCACTTCTAATCCGTCCACGGCATTGATACTGTCCACTACCCAATCATGGGTTTCTTTCAAAGTGTGCTTCTTCGCATAATCCACGCTCTCGTTAAGATATTTGAATATCATGGGAGCAACAGAACGCTCATCTGAAGCCAACAATGTGTTGCGAGACGACTTTGCCAATCCGTCCTCTTCTCTGACAATAGGACATTCAACAATATTCAACTTCAGACCTAGATATTTCACCAATGCCTTGATTACTGCAATTTGCTGCCAATCCTTTTCTCCGAAATAAGCCTTGTCTGGACGTACGATGTAAAACAACCGGCTTACTACCTGGCATACTCCGTTGAAATGTCCTGGTCTGTGAGCGCCTTCCATAACCGTTGTCACTGGTGGAAATTCAAAGCTTCTCGTATCAGGCGATGGATAAACTTCTTCTACAGAAGGAGCAAACACACAATCAGCCCCTACGGATTCCAACAACTTACAATCCTCATCAAGTGTACGCGGATAAGTATTCAGGTCGGTTTTATCATTGAACTGCGTCGGATTGACAAATACCGACACTACTGTAACGTCATTGTCCGAAACGCTTCTTTTAACCAAAGACGCATGTCCTGCATGAAGAGCTCCCATCGTGGGAACAAGACCTACTGTTTTTTTATTCTTACGAGCTTCGAACAACTCGTTCTGGAGGTCTGCTATCTTACTAAAAACTTTCATTATATTATATTTATAAACCTTTTCCAAAAATGCCAATCACCCGAAAGAGACCGACTGCGAATGAAAAATCGGTGCAAAATAACAACATTTTTCTTAAACAAGAAAGAATATGTTTAAAAAAAAGCCAATTAGCAATGAGTTTTGAGCAATTTTGCGAGAAGCAAGGCACCAAGTAAGTTTTTTTTCGTATCTTTGCAAAGATTAAAGAAAAACAATGATGAAGTCAAAAAAAATTCTATTTATCAACCAAGAGATAACGCCTTACGTTTCTGACAGCGAATTGTCCCACATAGGCCGCGAGCTTCCTCAGTCCATACTTGAAAAAGGATATGAAATCAGGACCTTCATGCCCAAATGGGGAAACATAAACGAAAGGAGAGGCCAGCTACACGAAGTGATTCGTCTTTCAAGGATGATGATAATCTTTGATGACACTGACCACCCTCTGATAATCAAGGTCGCTTCAATCCCTTCGACAAGGATACAGGTATATTTCATCGACAACGACGACTACTTCACAAAGAGACTCATGGCAAACGATGAAAACGGCGAAGAATACGAAGACAACGGCGAACGTTCAATATTCTTCGCAAGAGGCGTACTGGAGACAATAAAGAAGCTGCATTGGACCCCTGACATCATCCATTGCCAGGGGTGGATAGGCAACATTGTACCCTATTATGTGAAAACCGCATACAAGGACGAGCCTTCGTTCGCAAACACCAAGATCATCACATCCCTCTTCGGAAACGGTTTGAAGAAGGACATTGAGAAAACATTTGGACAATGTCTTGAATTCAAGGATGCCCATAGCGACATACTGAAGAACTACAATGAGAAATTCGACTTCACAGAATTCGAAAAATTGGCCATCGACTATTCCGACGGTGTCATAGAGGCAGGTCCTGGCGTCAACCAACAACTTGTTGAATATACAAAATCGAAGGGTATTCCATTCATGTCTCAGGCTGCCGCAACAGAATTAGACGTTGACGCATACGACAATTTCTACGACAGCATCTTGGAGTAAATTCCATAAACACAGAAAAACAAATACATTTCATGAAAGCAAAACAGGTATTTCTAAGCCTCGCATTAATATTTTCTTGTCTATGCTCTTGTGATGACAATACTGACAACATCGGAGGAAGCATCATCGACGACCTCGACAACATCAATGTCACCGCAAGATCTTTCCCTAT
>NZ_FR892623.1:94582-127507 GCF_000436015.1 Prevotella sp. CAG:592
GATCTTTCCCTATAAGTTCAAAATCCGTGAAGGCTGACTCTGTATATTCAAGATCAGCCACTGGATATTTGGGAAAAGTGAAAGACCCTGAAACAGGAGCATTCGTGAAAGGAGACTTCCTGACACAATTCTATACTCTTGAAGGAACACAACTGCCTGCAGAAAAATCAATAGTAAGCAGACTCAAAGACGGCTCAATAATAGCAGACTCGTGCGTGATCTACCTATATTACGACAAGTATTATGGCGACTCTCTGTCTACCATGAAACTCAATATGCTAGAGTTGTCAAAGCCAATGGAGGAAAACAAGAAATATTATTCAGACTTCAACCCATTGAAGTCTGACGATAATTATTGTCGCACAGATGAGGGAAGAGTCAACGTCAACAAGACTTATACCTTATATGATTTGGCATCAGACACCGTACCAAAGAAAATCAAGATCAATCTGCCGAATTCAGAACTCGACGAAAATGGCAACTTGATAGAAGAAAAGGCTGCATACAAGGATAAGGAGAAAAAAGGATACTATAACTATGGTACTTATATAATGCAAAAATACTATAGTAATCCCAAGCTCTTCAAAGATTCATACAGCTTCATCCACAACATCTGTCCCGGTTTCTATTTCAAATCATCAGATGGACTTGGCTCAATGGCTTATATAAATATGAGCCAGATGCTTGTATATTATAAATACAAGTATGAGAAGACCACCAACGGTGAGAAAAAAGACACAACTGTAAATGTCGTGACTACATTCGCAGGTACAGAAGAAGTAATACAGTCGACACGTATTTCCAACGACAATGCCGCCATAGACAAGATGGTTGAGGAAGGAAACAAGAACGACATCACTTACATCAAGTCACCTGCGGGAATATTTACCGAACTGACAATTCCTGTGGACGAGATTCTAAACGGCCACGAGAACGACACAATCAATTCTGCGCGCATTTCCCTTACGAGGATAAACAACACGAAGCACGAGAAATACAATCTGGACATCCCCACCACCCTTCTCCTCATACCTAACGATATGCGCACAAGTTTCTTCGAAGAAGGAAAGATACCGGACAATGTACAGACATACACCGCCGTCTTCGCAACAAGCGACCAGTCGTCATTGGCTAAACAAAACTCATATACCTTCCACAATGTGGCAAACCTGATTGCTTACATGAGCAGGAAACGCTCTGAAGGCATCAAGGAATATGAAGGAAAAGGAATGTCGAGCGCAGATGCCAAGACTATGTGGGAGAAAAAACACCCTACATGGAACAAGGTACTTGTCATACCTGTAGAAACGACTTATGTCACAACGGGACAAACGACGAAGCTCGTAAAAGTGACAAACGACATGAGCCTTACGGCATCGAAGTTTGTGAAAGGCTCTATGACAGGTGACGCCAATATTACAATAGACGTAGTATACAGTAAATTCCAGAAATAATATACATCAATACAAATGGCAGACAATTTCTTGGAACGACACATGCTTGATTATGAAAAGAAGAAAGCTAAATGGATAGCGCGGAAAAAGCATATCAAGCTGAAAGGTCACAACAGGATTGAAAAGCCTGAAGATGAAGCTTTGTAACACTCAAGAAGCGCCACGCATAAATACGTCGGCGCTTCTTTTAAATTATAGTACAGTCAAGAACCAACTAAAAAAGGATAAGCAAACAAAGGTTCTACAGACAGTTATCATAAAGCAAACAAATTAGAATATAAGGTGAAAAGACTACGCCACATAACCACGACTATAATTTGGACCGTCATGTCCATTTACATAGCATTGTCAATACTGCTTCACATACCGTCAGTACAGGCATATACAGGAGCTTATGTGGCAAAAATCTTGAGAAAAACTTTTGGCACAGAAATAACCATAAGCAACATAAATTTAGGTTTCCTCAACAGGGTCATTATTGACGACTTCAACATGCTAGACAAAAGCAACAAAGACATGTTGCACGCCTCCCGCGTATCTATCAGTATAGACATTCTGGAACTAGCCAAAGGAAATATCTCTATCTCATCGGCTCAAATATTCGGATTGAGAGCAAAATTATACAAGAAAGACAAATATTCACAACCAAATTTCCAATTCGTAATTGATTCACTTTCTTCTGATAAAAATGAGGAAAGCGAACTTGATTTGAGAATTAACTCTTTCATCATAAGAAACGGAGCGATACAATATGACCAATGGGATATGCCGAACACTTCGAATAAACTATCTCCCTACCATATCCATGTTTCCGACATCAGCTCACACATAATAATAAGACACATCACAAACGATATGGCCAACGCCATAGTCAAGAAGCTATCGTTCAAAGAGCAATCCGGCCTCAACATAGGCAAACTGACATTCAGTGCTCTTGTAACTCCCCAAAAGGCATCTGTCAAGAATTTCAGACTATGCCTGCCCCACAGTACAATTTATTCAGACTCCATTACCGCCACCTATAGAACAGATGGCGGTAGCATTGTCGGCAATACCATTAAAGGCAAAGGAAACATCATTGGAAACAATATAACGCTTTCCGACTTTGCCTTCATCGTGCCAGAGCTGAATGATCTTTCCAACAAGTTAAACTTAGTTGCAGATTTCTCTTACACCGACGGCAAAGCAAAAGTCAGCAGACTGTCATTATATTCACAAGACACAGCATTCAAGTTTAATGCCAATGGCATGTTTACTCCTTTCGACGGCTGCAAGACATGGAAAGCAAAGATAAGCCAGCTGTCTGTAAACGAGAGTTATTTGGCATTGGTTTTCAAAGCTGCAAGAACTGCCAGAATAGATATCCCCACCCCATTGACAAAACTTAAAGCAATTACCGCCGCTGCAACATGTGAAACTAACAATGACAACATCAGTGCATGCGGAAATGTAAACACGAATCTAGGAAATATTCAGTTTGCTATCCAGAAAAGGGCAACGAAACTAGCTGCTGAAATTTCAGCCGGCCGCATCAATCTGAATGAACTATTGGCAGACAATAAATTCGGGAATATAAGCGCAAACCTGCACGGCGAAGCCCGCATCCACAACAACAAAATAACTGATACCAAAGTCAGAGGTCGAATTTCAGACTTTGAATACAACAAATATACATACAAAGACATTGACATCGATGGTGCGTATAACGGCACAGACATAAACGGCAGACTTAATGTGAACGACGAGAACTGCCATTTGTCTCTCATCGGATCCATCAAGAACTTCATGAAGTCGCCCATTTCAGACATTTCAATGGATTTGAAGAATATTAATCCGCAACGCCTCAACATAACGAACAAATGGGGTGATGCAAGATTCTCTACACAGATCAACATCTGCGCCACAGGAAAGAGTCTGTATAATCTGACAGGAAAGCTGCAACTGAAAGAATTCAGCATGCAGTCACCTACAGAGAACTACTCACTCAACGAACTGACAGCGAATATCAACAAAGGAGACATCGACATCAAGTCTGATATCGGTGAAATTGAAATCAGAGGCAAATACCAATTCTTTACAATCGGACAGAGTATGCTTTCCATCATCAAGAAGCAACTGCCTACGGCTCCTGGCATCGAACGCAATAAAGTGTATTGTGCAGACAACAATTTCTCTCTCAAAGCAAACATATACGATACTAAATGGATCCACGCTATCTTAGGCATACCATACACATCGAACGAGCCGATTCATATCAAAGCAAACATCAACGACATGAAAAAAGAGATAAACGCTGATGTTACAATGCCTGGATTCACTTACGCAGGAGAATCTTTCAAGAACGCCAAGCTCAATGTCAAGACAGTCAACGACAGTCTGATTGCCGAATGCAACATAAAGAAAATTGAAGACAAGGGAAAGAGCATTCTTCTGAATGTCAAGGCAAGCGCTATAGACAATAAGTTAAACAGTCATATCGACATGGCCTACAACTCACCGCTGAACATACGAGGCACTATTGAAACAGAAACAAGCTTCTATAATGATGCAAATAATGAAAAATCGGCATATATAAACATCAAGCCCTCCACACTGTCTCTTAATGACACAATATGGCACATATCTCCTTCGAGCATCATATACAACAAGGACAAGATACAGGTAAACCACTTTGCCATAGGGCGTGACAGACAGTTCATAAAAATTTACGGAAAGGCGACAAGCAGTGCGGACGACTCTCTTAGAGTAGATCTGCAAAACGTTGACGTGAACTATATCCTGAACTTAGTCAACTTCCATTCTGTAACCTTCGGCGGACAGGCTTCGGGAACTGCATATCTAAAGTCAATCATGCAAGATCCAGACGCCTGGGTGGACCTCACTGTCGATAACTTCAAGTTCCAGGACGGAAGGATGGGCAAGTTATTCGCCAACGTGAAATGGAACAAGCACGACAAGCAGATAGACATCGACGCCCATGCGGATGATGACAACAATGTCAAGACAATCATCAAAGGCTATGTCTCCCCAGAGAAGAATTATATAGATCTCGGCATAACCGCCCATAATACAAACATTGAGTTCTTGAAAAGCTTTTGCGGAAGTTTCATGAACAAAATCGACGCACATGCCAATGGTTTTGCACAGGTATTCGGAGATTTGAGCGAGGTAAACCTCCAAGGACTATTGGTTGCCGACGGCACTATCGGCATCAGTCCACTCAACACTGTATACAGACTGAAGAACGACACGATAAGAATGGTACCCGACGAAATCATATTCAAGGGTGACACCGTAACAGACCGACACGGCAATGTGGCAACGGTCACTGGAGCCTTGCATCACAAGCATCTGACGAGGCTGACATTCGACCTCGGCATACATGCCAACGAATTTCTGTGTTACGACTTCAACGACTACGGCAACAACTCATTCTATGGCACAGTATACGGCACCGGCGACTGCAATATCACCGGTCGCCCACACAGCATTGTATTCGATATTGACATGACACCAAACAAAGGTTCGTTCATAGAATACAATGCGGCTAGTCCTGACGCCATAACCGACAGTAATTTTCTCAGATGGGTCAGTCACGAAACGCCAAAAGTCGAGAACAATACAGAAGACTACTATTATCATGCAACAAAGAAAGATGAAGATGAGAAGGATCTGAACGACGCTTCCGACATGTTCATCAACTTCAACGTGGCCGCTACCCCCGACTTCACCCTCCGTGTGTTGATGGACAAGGCTACCGGCGACAAGATATCCCTCAACGGGAACGGTGCTCTTAAAGCCACATATTTCAACAAAGGCAGCTTTGACATGTACGGCACATACGTCATCGACCATGGTTCTTACAACCTCACAATACAGAACATCATAAAGAAAGATTTCCGCTTCCAGCAAGGCAGCAACATCGTTTTCGGCGGCAACCCGTTCAACTCTCAGCTGAACCTCAAAGCCATATACCCCGTCAATGGTGTTTCACTCGCTGATTTGCGCATCGGAAACAGCTTTTCAAGCAACAACGTAAAGGTAGATTGCATCATGAATATCGGCGGAACGCCAGAGACCATAAAGGTAGACTTCGACTTTGACATGCCCACAGTAAACAATGATGCCAAGCAAATGGTGAGATCATTGATAAACAGCGAGGAGGAAATGAACCAGCAAGTGGTATATCTGCTTGCCATAGGACGATTCTACACAGACTCAAAAAACAACTCAAAACAGGAAGATGCACAGCAAAGCCAGACAAGTCTTGCTATGCAAAGTCTGCTCAGCGGAACGATAAGCCAACAGGTAAACAATATCCTGGGCACACTGATAAAGAACAACAACTGGAACTTCGGCACCAACATAAGTACTGGTACCGAAGGTTTCAACAATGCAGAATACGAAGGACTGCTTTCAGGAAGCCTGTTCAGCAACAGGCTCCTGATAAACGGACAGTTCGGGTATAGAGACAACCCCAACACCACGTCGTCGTTCATCGGTGATTTTGACGTTAAGTATCTGCTTACTCCCAACGGGAGCGTTGCCATTAAAGTATACAATCAGACCAATGACAGATACTTCACGAAATCATCACTCAACACCCAAGGACTTGGAATCATACTGAAGAAGGATTTCAAGACATGGTGGGATTTGTTCAAGACAAAGAAGAAGATTGTCAAACGTTGACCTTCTTCTCAACGAAATATTTCGGGCGTTGTTTCACCTCAAGATACACTTTACCAATATATTCACCAGTAACGCCACATGCCAGAAGTATCGAACCGCCAATGAACCACATGCTCACGAGCAATGAAGTCCAACCCTCTATGGTATTACCCGTAAAATGTTCATACAATGCATATATGATGACACCTATGGCTACAAGAATGAATATTATACCCAAATATGAAATCAACCTCAATGGTTTCACTGAAAATGAAGTAATTCCCTCAATGGCAAAAGCCAGCATCTTGTTCAATGGATATTTAGACTCTCCAGCAAAACGCTCACTCCTGTTATAATACACACACGTAGAAGGATAACCGACAGATGCTGCAATACCCCTCAAGAACAGATTACTCTCCGGATATTTCATCATAGCCAGCATCGCTCTCCTGCTCATGAGCCTGAAGTCAGCATGGTTGTATATCACCTTGCCGCCGAGTGCATTCATAAGCTTATAGAAAGCCAAAGCCGTTGTACGCTTGAAGAAAGTATCCGTCTTGCGCTCCTTTCTGACTCCAAACACTATGTCATTCCCCTTATGATATTCATTCACCATTTCATAAATGGCATTAACATCGTCCTGCAGGTCGGCATCAATAGAAACAGAAGCATCAGAATGTTCTGAAGCCCATTTCAAACCTGCATGCAAGGCATACTGATGACCACGGTTGCCTGATAGTTTCAACCCGCCAACCATAGGAGAATCACCGGCAAAAGCCTCTATCATCTGCCATGTGCGGTCTTTGCTCCCATCATCCACAAACAACACCATTCCTTCTGAAATGCCTCCATCAGACTTCAGCTTGTCTAACACGCCAAGCAATCGCTGTTTCGTTTCATTCAGAACTTCTTCTTCATTATAACATGGTACAACAATTACAAGTTTCATATTCATACAGGTTAGCAATAAAACTTATTATCTAATACTAAATCACTTTTTCATAAAAGAATACAAAGTGAGGAATCTCTTGTCGTCACAACTTTTGTGATTGAAACGTTTGATTTTCTTCAACTCATAATCTGGAAATGAAGCCACAAATTCCTTATAGTCATCATCTCCCATTATCATATATCCCTTGTTTGGCCTGTTCTGGTCGAGAGGCACAATACGATCACCAAGATAGAAATTCACAGAGAACTGATGCATCCTACCTCTCTGACCTACTCTGAAATCCTTTCTATAGTCCCAGATTTTCCCATCTGGCACAAGTTGTTGCATTTCCCTGGCCATTTGATAATCAGACTTCACGTCATACACAGAAGGCAATATGAGTCCATCAATCATCATAAATACAACGCCGACAATTCCAGCTACAGAAACTCCCAATCCATCAACGGACATTTTTTTCCAATTAGACAAGAACAAATACGCTACACCCAATGCAAAGAGCAGGAATAGCACTATTTGCAGATACGGTAAATTCATGAAGTTATGGACATAAGCCAGATACTCGGCTGCATGTTTTCCACTAAAAGAAACTCCAGACAGGATCCCTGTCCTTACAAGCAGCACAAGCAGCGGCAATGAAACGGCAATGCCGACAAACGCCTTCGCATAGCCTACCACAATCCTTCGGTTTCTCTGCGAGATATAGTGTATGAATCTCGCTATATAATAAGCCATGAACGGATATATTGGCAACAGATATACGCTACGCTTGCTTTTAGGAATGCAAAAGAATACGAATATCACGACAATGCTCAAAAACGACAGCAGATCTTGGTCTGACATTCTGCCTAAACGGTGTGGCAAACTCACAAACCACGATTTGACTCCTGCCGAGCTTTTGGGCAGCGAAAGTTTCATTGTAAACAGGAATACCACAAACAGCAATGTATAAGGCAACAGTCCTGTTATCACGGAAACGACATTATATATTGCCGGCGCCTCATGCGAAGAATACACCATCTTGCCAGTGAAACGCAAGACATTCTCCTCATACACAAGATACAAAAATGCGTCGCCACGCTCCTGGTAGGCAAGATAATACCATATAAAAGGCAATACGCAAGACGCTAAAGCTACAGACAGACACAAGAAAAACGTCTTGAAGAAATTTTCACCTCTCACAAGCATAAAAAGTCCCATAACTCCACACGGCAACAAAATACCGACAGGTCCCTTTGTCAATGCAGCAGCACTCATGGACAACACGACAAACAGAAGCAATACTGCATTTCTAGATTTATACCATCCATGGAAAAAGTAAATGGCTATTACTATCATAGCAGACAACAACATGTCTACACGGCATGCCATACCAGCACGATGCACCTCAAAGGTTGTAAACGTCACTAGTCCCGTGAGCAGACTCAATTCCACACTTACCTTGTTGCGGATCATAAACTTATACACCACGAGCACCATCAATATTGTGGCCAAAGCCGACGGCAATCGTGATGAGAATTCCGAAACATAGCCAGCCACAAGCGAGCACAACGCCACACACCAATGGAAGAACGGCGGTTTGTAAGCAATGTCTACACCATTGTTTATCGGACATATCCAGTCGCCAGACTGCAACATCGAAAGTGCCACAATTGCCTCACGAGGCTCTCCTTTAGTATTAAAGAGACCCATTCCCAAAAAGATCACGAGCGACAGACATCCTGCCAATGCCAATATCCAGAAACAAGTTTTTGAATCGTTGAGTTTCAATTTCATTTTAACCATGTGATTATTCTTACAAACGAAAAAACAACCGTTTTCTTACATACAAAAAACAAATCATTTTCTTAATAATCTGCAAAATTAATCAAATAGTTTGTAGGAACTCTGTTTCAATGGATATTTATTGAATTTTTCAATTAATTTTGTAGGTAAATCCTAAACAACTATATTCATCTATGATCACGCCAATTGTAATATTAGCTGTTTCCGCTATTTTTTTCGTCATCGGAAAAATCCGTTCAGACATTGTAGCATTATGCACTCTGCTGTCGCTTATCCTTACCAACGTATTGACTCCTGCAGAAGCCCTATCCGGCTTCTCCAATCCTGTAACCATAATGATGATAGGTCTTTTCATCGTCGGTGGAGCCATCTTGCAGACAGGGTTGGCAAAGACGATAAGTGGTAAGATTCTCAAGACGGTAGGTACCAACGACACCGTTATACTAATAGTAGTGATGCTTGTAACGGCTGTCATCGGCGCTTTCGTAAGCAATACCGGCACCGTAGCCCTCATGCTACCCATCGTAGTAAGTATAGCTTCGAGGGCAAGGGTCAGTGCAAAGAAACTTCTCATGCCCCTTGCCTTCGCCAGCAGCATGGGCGGAATGCTTACGCTTATAGGTACGCCACCCAACCTTGTAATACAGGAAGCCTTGACAGAAGCCGGCGAAAAAGGACTTTCATTCTTCTCCTTCCTGCCGGTGGGCATTGTCTGCCTCACCGTCGGCACCATCACATTGATTCCACTATGCAAATGGTTTCTGTCGAAAAAAGACACATCATCAGAAGATAACGGAAAGAAACAGAAAAGCCTGACACAGCTGGTGGATGAATACAAACTGACAGAACAGCTGCAGATTCTTTATATACCACAAGATTCAAAGCTCGCGGGAATGACCATGTCAAAACTTGACCTGAACAACGTATACGGACTCACCATATTGGAGAGAAGGCAGGAAAGCAGCATCAACAACAAGTTCATCAAAAACATCAATCAGAATACGGTAAACGCTGACACCGTGTTCAATAGCAAAGATGTATTGTTCGTTTCAGGCGACTCTTCGATGGTGAAAAGGTTCGTAGAAGATTTCAATTTGTCCGTAATGAAGACAACGGACAAACGTCTCGACTTCTACGACATCGGAATAGCAGAACTCGTCATGCTGCCATCGGCCCGACTATTAGGCAGAAAGATACGTAACACCGCCTTCAGAGAGAAATACGACACCAACATCGTTGCAATCCGTAGACGCGGAGAATACATAACCGACAATCTGGCCGACCAGGAACTGAAGTCTGGCGACATTCTCCTCATCCAGGGCACATGGACAAACATTGAGAAACTCGGACAATACGAGGAAGGTTGGGTAATATTGGGCCAGCCTCTCGAAGCCGCATCCCGGGTGGCATTGACACACAAGTCACACATTGCCGCACTCATCATGCTCTGTATGGTAATAGCAATGGCAACAGACTTCATCCCCATTGCCCCTGTCACCGCCGTACTGCTCGCATCCGTAGCCATGATATTGTGCGGATGCTTCAGAAGCATAGAAGACGCCTACAAGACTATCAACTGGGAAAGCGTAGTACTAATAGCAGCCATGATGCCCGTATCAATAGCATTGGAAAAGACGGGAGCTTCAACACTCCTGTCCAACACATTGGTAAACTCACTTGGATCAGCCGGCCCCACCGTACTCCTTGCAGGTATTTATCTGACGACATCTGTCCTCAGCCTATTTCTGAGCAACACCGCTACAGCTGTTCTCATGGCCCCCATAGCCATGCAAAGCGCTGCAGGACTGAACATCACACCTTACGCATTTCTCTTTGCCGTAACCTTAGGTGCAAGCATGTGTTTCGCATCCCCTTTCTCCACACCGCCAAACGCCCTTGTCATGCAGGCTGGAAGATACACATTCAGCGACTACCTGAAAGTTGGACTGCCGCTGCAATTAGTCATTGGAATTGCAATGGTAATAATATTACCATTTATATTCCCATACTAATACCACACAACAAAAAAAACGATAAAATTGGCACGGACCAATAAGTTTATATAACTTTGCAATGAGGAAAGAAAAGAAACCATTTCAGCGCACAATATATAATTATGTGAAAATGAAAATCATAGACAATATCAAGAACAGATTCAACTTCTCACTGATGGGTACAATGTCATTAATAATATCAACGCTCATGCTTCTGACATCATTCGTGACGCACACAAGCAGCAACATTCCCTTGACTGCGAGCCTATTGTTGATGCTCGTCGGCATCACTTTTATCGTTTTGGGCATAAAAAGACAGACAAAATACTGATTTCACCGTCGAAAAAGGTTAAATAAACATAAATTACGTATCCGATCCACTTTATCATAAAATATGAGAAAGGAATACTTATAAAAAAGTAGTACCTTTGCAGGCGATTTATAAATTCACATAAAGTCTAACTTTATTAATTACAAAACAAACATTATTTATTTTTATGGCAGATTTTAAGAACGTACAGCCGTTGGCAGACTTCAACTGGGACGAGTTTGAGAACGGAAGTAATGTAAATGTCAGCAAAGAAGATTTGCAGAAAGCTTATGACGAGACACTCAACAAGGTAAGCGAGCATCAGGTTGTTGACGGTACTGTAATCTCTATCGACAAGAAAGAGGTTATCGTAAACATTGGTTACAAGAGCGACGGTATCATCCCCGCAAGCGAATTCCGCTACAATCCAGATTTGAAGGTTGGCGACACAGTAGAGGTGTACGTTGAGAACCAGGAAGACAAGAAGGGTCAGCTGCTTCTTTCTCACAAGAAGGCTCGTCTCAGCAAGAGCTGGGAGCGTGTCAACGCTGCTTTGGACAACGAGGAAGTTATCCAGGGTTACATCAAGTGCCGCACTAAGGGCGGTATGATCGTTGACGTATTCGGTATCGAGGCATTCTTGCCAGGAAGCCAGATTGACGTTCATCCTATACGTGACTACGATGTATTCGTAGGCAAGACAATGGAGTTCAAGGTTGTCAAGATCAACCAGGAGTTCCGTAACGTTGTTGTTTCTCACAAGGCCCTCATCGAGGCTGAGTTGGAGGCACAGAAGAAAGAAATCATCAGCAAGCTTGAGAAGGGTCAGATCCTCGAGGGTACAGTCAAGAACATCACCTCTTACGGTGTATTCGTTGACCTCGGTGGTGTTGACGGACTCATCCACATCACAGACCTCTCTTGGGGCCGCGTAAGCGATCCACACGAGGTTGTTGCTCTCGACGAGAAGATCAATGTCGTTATCCTCGACTTCGATGACGAGAAGAAGCGCATCGCTCTTGGTCTGAAGCAGCTCACTCCTCACCCATGGGATGCACTCGATGCAAACCTGAAGGTTGGCGACCACGTTAAGGGCAAGGTTGTCGTAATCGCTGACTACGGTGCATTCGTAGAGATTGCTCCTGGCGTAGAGGGACTTATCCACGTTTCAGAGATGAGCTGGAGCCAGCACCTGCGTTCAGCACAGGAATTCCTCCACGTTGGCGACGAGGTAGAGGCAGTTATCCTGACTCTCGACCGCGAGGAGCGCAAGATGTCTCTCGGCATCAAGCAGCTTAAGGAAGACCCATGGGAGACAATCGAGGTTAAGTATCCTGTTGGAAGTAAGCACACTGCAAAGGTTCGCAACTTCACTAACTTCGGTATCTTCGTAGAGCTTGAGGAAGGCGTTGACGGTCTTATCCACATCTCTGACCTCTCTTGGACAAAGAAGGTTAAGCACCCATCAGAGTTCACACAGGTTGGTGCAGACATCGATGTTGTCGTTCTTGAAATAGATAAGGACAACCGTCGTTTGAGCCTCGGTCACAAGCAGCTTGAGGAGAATCCTTGGGACACATACGAGACAATCTACACTCCAGGTTCTGTACACATGGGCAAGATCACAGAAATGATGGACAAGGGTGCCGTAATCACTCTCAACGAGGGTGGTGAAGGTTTCGCTACTCCAAAACACCTCGTTAAGGAAGATGGCTCACAGGCTCAGCTGGGCGAGGAGCTCGAGTTCAAGGTTATCGAGTTCGTTAAGGAAACAAAGCGTATCATCCTTTCTCACAGCCGCACATTCGAGGATGTGAAGGAAGAGCCAAAGAAGGCACCACGCAAGAAGACAGCCAAGAAGGAAGAGACAGCTACAATCAACAACGTTGCTGCATCTACAACTCTCGGTGACATCGACGCTCTTGCTGCATTGAAGGCTAAGATGGAAAAGGGTGAATAATAAAGACATCGTTTCTGATAATTTATCAGTAACATAATTCATTGAGGGCGCATCATATTTTTGATGTGTCCTCTTTTTTTGTTCCTATCCTTATAAGATAATAATTCAGACTAAAACAAATATCTAACGAAATACATATTTAGATCTCACAAACTGTTTTTCTCAAAACAAAGTATCATAGTATCATTCTGTCCTCCAATTACACCCTAAGACCTTGTAGGCAAACGACTTAACCCAATGCTACTTTTCTGAATGTTTTACAGAAAAGTATCATTAAAGTATCATAGAAGTATCATCCCTTTAGCCCATCCTGATCTCCCCCCTAATGTGGGGAATGAAACCCCACATTAGGGGGGACTGTTCCCCACGCCATGGGGGAAAATCAAGGTCTATGGTTTAAACATCGCAAGTCTATTTTTCAGTCTATGAATACAACTGAAATAACCTCTAAACGGTATTAGCATCGAGGATACGCTTACAATTAGATTACACACGAAACCAGGTGTGTTTATATAAAAGCTGGGGTAAATTGATCAGACTTCAGCATAAAGAAATAGAGGGTGAATCAAATAAAAAAATGAAACACCCTCTTAAATCTAATTATTAACCACAACCGGACTGTCGACAACAAGATCATTAAAAAGACCGGCTGTGGGAAATGATATTCCCTATTTGGGAAATAAAATCATCAATCAGTTATTCTTTCCAGCTGTACTGTGAAGTGACGCATCAGCGGAGCCTCCCATGTTATACGCACACCATGAGTGATCTGCTCCCTTCTGTCATAGACATTCTTCAGCGCAGCTGCAATTACTGCCATATGGTTGTCTGTATATACTCTGCGAGGAATAGCCAAGCGCAGAAGATCAAGTCCACCAAAACGGTTCTCTCTGGTCACAGGGTCACGGTCAGCAAGCAGATAACCGATCTCACATCCACGGATTCCTGCCTCGAGATAAAGCTCTATGGTAAGAGTTTGTGCCGGGAACTCCTCTTTTGGAACGTGTGTCAACACCTTTGGAGCATCAATGAAAAGAGCATGGCCTCCTGCAGGACGCTGGTAAGGAATATGATATTCGTCGAGCAGAGAAGCGAGATATTCCACTTGATGTATACGGGTCTGGAGGTTGTCGAACTCTGTATTCTCATCGAGACCGATGGCAAGAGCATTCATGTCGCGTCCGTTCATACCTCCATATGTAAGGTAGCCTTCAAACTGAACGCAATATCCCTTTGCACCCTCATACCAATCCTGGCGACGTGTAGCAATAAAACCACCCATATTCACGATACCGTCCTTCTTTGCACTCATAGTCATACCGTCAGCAAGTTCGAACATCTCACGTGTGATTTCCTTTATCGTCTTGTTCTCATAGCCCTTCTCACGTGTCTTGATGAAATATGCATTTTCTGCAAAACGAGCAGAGTCGAAAATGACAGGTTTGCCGAATTTATCTGCAACGGCTCTCACCTCTCTCAGGTTCTGCATTGATACAGGCTGTCCGCCCGCCGTATTGTTGGTGATAGTTACAATGATGAAAGGCACCTTGTCACCATATTTCTCCAACGCCGCCTCGAGTTTTTTAGGATCAACGTTTCCCTTGAAAGGCACTTCGAGCTGAGTGTCTTTAGCATCATCAACGGTACAGTCAAGAGCCACAGCCTTACGTCCCTCAATATGTCCCTTGGTTGTATCAAAATGAGAATTTCCTGGCACTACATCACCTTCCTTTACCAGGTATGAGAACAGCACATTCTCTGCAGCTCTACCCTGGTGTGTAGGTATAACATACTCAAAACCGGTGAGTCTCTGTATTGTCTCTTTCAGCTTGAAGAAAGAAGTGGCTCCAGCATAACTCTCATCGCCAAGCATCACGCCAGCCCACTGACGGTCGCTCATCGCTCCGGTACCAGAGTCGGTAAGCAGGTCAATGTAAACATTCTCAGCTTTCAGCTGGAACACATTGTAATGAGCTTCTTTTATCCACTGTTCGCGTTCTTCGCGAGTACTCCTACGAATAGGTTCTACCATCTTGATTTTCCAAGATTCTGCAAATGGTAAATTCATAATATTTATTTTAAATTGGTTAACCGCCCATATATGGACAGTGATATTAGATTTCGTTGCCAAATTTACGTAATAGTTTTGAACAGACAAAGACCAATATGCCAAAACATTCTCATTTATCAATTTTTTAACAATTCATAATGTCACTAATTTTTCATTGATACCCAATTATTATTATCTACATTGAAAAATAGCACATCTTTTAATGTATAGTAATAAAAATTTCCTAAAATTTGAGTATTGTGACACTTTCAGAATCGCTTTACTTTTGCAAACGTAAAATCGGTTTGCCGTTAAGAGAAACCAAATCGTCCCGGTCGGCATATTAATAGGTATAATTATTTACATCATATAAAATGACAAAGAACATACTCCTTTTAGGACTACTTTCATGCAGTTTCGCAACGAATGCCATTGCGCAAGATGAATGTTGCAAAGAAAAGAAGTCGGACAAAACCGAATGTACAGTACCAAAGACAGAGAAGCCCTCAGCATTGTCACGATTCAGTATCGGTGGATATGGCGAGGCCGTGATGAGCAGGAATTTCTACAGTCAGCATTTCAACCGCTACCGCGACCCTGCCACATACAAGAATGACGACAGCCACGGACGCTTCGACCTGCCACACGTCACTCTCAACCTCGGCTATGACTTCGGCCATGGATGGACCATGGGTACGGAGATAGAGTTTGAGCATGGCGGCACGGAAAATGCCGTAGAGATAGACGCTGACGAGAGTGGCGAATACGAGGCTGAGACTGAGCGCGGCGGCGAGGTTGCCCTGGAGCAGTTTTGGATTAACAAGGCTTTCTGGGGAGGTAAGTTCAACATCAAGGCTGGTGAGATTATCATCCCTGTCGGAGAAATAAACGCCTACCACATGCCTAACGACTTCTTCTCCGTCTACCGTTCTGAAGGCGAGGCAATGATGTTGCCTAACACATGGCACCAGGTCGGCATCTCTCTTTGGGGACGCATCAGCGACTGGCGCTACGAGGCTATCTTCACTTCCGGTCTCGATGCAGAGCGCTTCGGCCACAACTGCTACGTGCATTATGGCGCAACAAGTCCATACGAGTATAAGTTGGGAAATGTATATGCCGGTGCGGCACGTATCGACAACTATTCCATCCCTGGCGTCCGTCTTAGTCTGAGCGGATACTATGGCTATACTTTCAAGAACACGGAGCGCAAGGCAAGTGCCTCTTACGACAAGGTACACGGAGCCTTGGCAATCGGAAGTTTCGGACTGGAGATGAAGCGCTGGAACTGGATAGTACGTGGTAATGCCACATATTCTCATCTTGCTGATGCACAGAAAATGACCACCTTCATGAACGCTTACCCCAAGCACACCCAGCAGGACGGTTCGCCTTCAAAGCACTCTCCTATCGCAAGCAACGCCTACTCTGTAGGTCTTGAGGCTGGCTACAACATATTCTCGCAGATAAGCAGTCTGAGCGACAAGCAGAAGCTTTATCTCTTCGGCCGCTACGAAGACTACAACACCTATGCCGCCGGCAGACAGAAAGTGGCTTACAAATACGACCGTGTCAAGAGAATGGCTGTCGGCGTGAACTACTCTCCTATCAGACAGGTTACAATCAAGGGAGAATACAGCAACCGTTTCCTCAGCCACGGCTACAACAACGAGCCAAGTGTTTCATTGGGAATAACCTACGCTGGATGGTTCCTGAAATAATTTAAAGTTTGGAATGTAATATTAATTCAAGTTTCTGATTTAGACAAGACATTAATTTACCATTACTCACATAAAGAAGAAAACTTAATAATAAACTAAAAATCAAGAAAATGAACAAAATCTTCAAGTATTCAATGATGTTTGCAGCTGCATTGGCTTTCACAATGGGCTTCACAAGCTGTAGCGATGATGACAACGACGAACAGGACGTAACATTCAGCTCCAGCGAGCTGAAGGAAGTCAACGCAGACTATGTTGACAATACGGTTGTTGCAACATACCGCATCCTTGCCGACTATAACAAGCAGCTCGTTGCTGACCTCAACGCTATGTCTGACGATGCCGGTGTTGCAAAGGCTTGCGAGACATGGAAGCAATCACGTAAATGGTGGGAGTTCTCTGAGGCTTTCCTCTTCGGAGCTGCCGGCGACTATGCTATCGACCCTCACACAGACACATGGCCATTCGACCGCACTCAGTTTGACAAATACATGAGTCTCTATAAGAACACAAAACTTGGCGAGGAGGGATTTGAGAACGAAACAAACACCATCAACGAGGCTATCGCTACAGGTCAGAACCTTACAGGTTTCCACGCCGTTGAGTATCTTATCTTCCGCGAGGGTCAGCCACGCCACTTCGCTGACATGACTGCAAACGAGATTTACTTCGCAAAGACAGCAGCACAGGATCTCTACCTCAGCTCCTTGAAGCTTGTTTCAGCATGGGGTGGCAAGGTTTCTGCCGATGAGCAGGCTCTCCTCGACGAAGTTGAATTCGCATCTTCCATCAACTATGGCGAGAACTTCAAGAATGCAGGCAACGCAGGTTCCACCTACTCTACCGTTGTACTTGCATCCAAGGAAATAATCGCCGGTGCTAACGACATCATCGGTGAGGTACGCGACTCTAAGATCGGTGCTCCTGCCACAGGTGAGGACGTCAACTACATCGAGTCTCCTCATGCCCATAACTCTATCCAGGACTTCTACGACAACATCATGTCTGTAAAGCACGCCCTCTATGGCGGTTGCACAGTTGACGGAACAACTCCTGAGGCAAAGTCTCTCATCGGCATCTGTCTGAAGAACGACAAGACCAAGGCTGCCGCACAGAACGTTATGACTAACCTTGAGAATGCTCTCTCAAAGATCAGCAGCATGAAGAAGCCATTCGTTCTCTACTACACAGACCAGAGTGCTAAGGATGCAATGGAAGCTCTCGACGGACTGGAGGAATCGTTGAACGCTCTCGACAAGCTGCTCGACTAATCGTCCACAGGCTAAACATCCAAAAGAACATTAAAAATTTAAATAACCGTTGGTGTCTGCCCCAAAAGCAGCCACCAACATTTTACGTTTAACAACAAGCAACATTATGAAACACATCTATTTAGTTCCTGCGTTGTTATCGGCATTGGCATTAACAGCCTGCACCGATGACGACAATCTCGATGTCCATCTGCCTGAGGCAGAGTATGGCACTCCTAATGAATGGTACTATGCCGGAGGAAAACTCGGTACGACAAGCATTCAGTCTGCATATGCCTATCGTCAGGCTACTCAGGCTGTTGATGATGCTGGTCTCTCATTGAACTTCCAGATTGGTGAGTCCCTCTTCGAGAAAGACTACAACACTTCAAACGACGCTTTCGCCGGACTCGGTCCTGTATATGTGCGCCGCGGCTGCCTCTACTGCCATCCGAACTATGGTCACGGCAAGCGTCAGACTGCCTACCGCGCTGACCAGGACGGCAACGGCTACCTGCTAGTAGTCTACGACAAGAAGACCAACGCCTACATCTATTCCGTAGCCGGAATGCCGCAGACAAAGGCCGTGAAGCCGTTCAAGCCACAGATTGACGAGAGCAAGATCAACATTGAATGGAAGAACTACACCGACGAATGGGGCAACAAGTTCCCTGACGGCGAGACCTACTCGCTTATCTATCCTGAAGTTACCATCCCAGCCGACGCCTACTACTCTCCTGTTACAGTGAAGCGCGACGGAAAGTATGTGGTTATCCCTGCCGACCAGGTGGCAAGTGAAATCGGTGTCCGTTTGGAATCTACTATCGGCATCTATGGCACCGGACTTACCGACGCCATCCCTGACGACTCTATCACAGCAGAATGGAAGCGACAGAGCGAATACTTCAACTCTGTAGGCAAGACCAACGCCCTGAACCCTGCATACTGGAGCCAGGCTGACAACAAGTGGGTCAGCTACTACGTGAACAATGCCGGCGACAAGAAGCAGTATGTCCGTCGCTACACCTATGCAATGAGTCGCGGACCAATCCTCGACGCAGCCGGAGCAAACGCCATCTGGAACATCACAAACGTGACACGACCAGACCGCCGCTACCACTACTTGAGCCTCGACGGTACAATTTATGCCAAGAGTTCTATGGAAGACCCTGATGTTCAGGCTGGCTTCCCTGAATACATCAAGCAGATTGACCCGAACAACGCCCACCCTACGTGGCACACAGCCGACGTGAAGCAGAACATCTACAACTACCTGATGGCTAAGGACCTCGACCCTGAGATGTCAAGCTCTCAGTACAAGAACTTCATGATATGGCATCGCGGACTTGCCGTTCCTGCTGCGCGCAACACCACAACAAACCGTTTCAAGCAGGGAATGAAACTATTCAAGGAGATAGGATGCGCCAACTGCCACCGTCCATCATGGACCACCGGCGACGACAATATCCAGGACCCTAACGGCATCTTCAAGAACAACGACATGCCGCGCTATCCTCACCAGAAAATATGGCCATACACCGACTTCGTGCAGCACCGTCTCTTCATGGAGAACGACATCCGCACTGGCTGGTGCCGCACCACTCCTCTCTGGGGTCGCGGACTGTCTAAACTCTGTACTGGAGCTGAAGACCGTCTGCACGACTGCCGCGCACGAAACACAATGGAAGCTATCATGTGGCACGGCAACGCCAAGAGCGACGCCCGCTACGCCATCGAGAAGTTCCGCAACCTGAAGAAGGCTGACCGCGACAACATCATATTCTTCATAGAATCAATCTAATGTAATTTATTTGCCACACACTGCCTGCACTTATGTTCATTCATAGGTAGTGTGTGGCATTTTCAAGATATATTCTGATGATTACCGACGAGAACGACATCGTGGTGCAGTCGTTCGGCTGGGTTGCCATGGGACAAGCCACAGCTCCATTCAAGCCGCAGTTTGACGAGAAGAAGGTAGACATTGCATGGAACGAATACACCGACCAATGGGGCAACCAGTTCCCCGACGGCGAGAAATACTCACTTATATACCCCGAAGTAACGCTAAAGCACGGATGCATATACGGCAAGCTGATAGACAAATGGGGCAACGAGGTACCGCTCTCCAAGGCTAAGGTGCGCTTAGAGTCGTCTATCGGATTTATCGGCAGCGGACTGATTGACGCCATTCCCGACGAGGACATCCTTGACCAATATCGCAGCGAAGGAAAACACGCCACGCTCAATCCACAGTTCTGGGACAATACGGCAAAGGATTTCGTGAAAAATACCGACGGCACACTTGCTGTAGAAAACGGTGGAATAGTATACAAATTTGACTATGCCCTCGACCGTGCATCAGTAATGTCCGACGCTTCGTTCTGGGAGGTGCAAAACGTAACGAGAGACGACTTCCGCTCTCACTACATCCCCAAGGAATATTGGCAGTTTGCTGCTGCCGACCCCGACGTAACAAGCAAGTTCTATCAGTATTACCCACAATGGAACAAGACCGGCGACCCGGCAAAAGACATAATAGCCTTTGGCAACGCCACCGACCTGCCCGTAGAAATGAAGGAGTCTGACTATGTAAACTATATGGTGTGGCACCGCGGAGTGGGCATCCCGGCAGCACGAAACACTCTCACCGCCGACTTCAAAAAGGGCAAGGAACTCTTCACCCAGATAGGCTGCGCAAGCTGCCACCGACCAAGCTGGACCACAGGAGAAGACAAGATTCGCGACCCCTACGGACGTTTCTCTGCCGAAGACACACGCATGGTGCGCTACCCAAAACAGAAAATATGGCCCTACTCCGACTTCGTGCAACACCGTCTCTTCATGAAGAACGACCTGCGCACAGGATGGTGCAAAACGGCACCGCTGTGGGGACGAGGATTGCAGAGCCTGTGTGCCGGACATTCTGACCGCCAGCACGACTGCCGCGCCCGAAACACTCTCGAGGCCATCATGTGGCACGGATGCATTGGCGAGGGCGGACAGAGCGATGCTCTCTGGGCTGTAAAGAACTTCCGCAACTTGACGAAAGAGCAGCGTCAGCTCGTAATAAAATTTGTTGATTCTATTTAATCTGGAATAAAACAATATTCTTTTTTTAAATATAAATGAGAAATCTGAAATTTTCTATCATCATCATTGCAGTGGTAATCATAATAGTGCTTGCCGCTGCAACTATCGTTGAGAGTGTTAATGGTACGCAGTTTGCCCATCAGAACATCTACGGTTCTGTGTGGTTTCTTGCACTCTGGACTGTGTTTACAGTCGTTGCCACGGCTTACATCCTTAAAAGAAAACTATACAGGCGGATAAATGTGTTCCTTATCCATGCCTCCTTCCTCGTAATCCTCCTCGGCGCCCTCCTCTCGTGGACCACTGCCCAGAGCGGCACCATACACCTCCGTCTCGGCGAGGCAACAAACGTAATGAATACCGCCGAGGGAAAGTCTGTAGACCTTGGCTTCAAGGTGGCTCTGAAAACGTTCCGCATGGACTGCTACCCCGGCACGGACGCTGCTATGGACTACGTTACGGAGATTACGACAAGCGATGAACTACTAGAAATCTCAATGAACAAGATCGGCTACTACCACGGCTTCCGCTTCATGCAGTCGGGCTACGACAGCGATATGCAGGGTTCTATCCTCGGTGTCTACCACGACCCATGGGGCATCGCCGTCACATATCTGGGCTACGCCATGCTCCTCATCTCGCTCATTGCCATACTCTTGGGCAAAGGCACGAGAATGCGGCAGCTCTACAGAAAAGCCACTGCCGGCAATGCCCTCAAGGTGGCAGCCGTGGCTGTCGTCATGGCTCTCTCGCCCCTTTTCTCCCTAAACTCACAGGCGCAGGAGAGGATAAACATCAACAGCCATGTGGCTGATGGATTCGGAAGAGTCTGCGTGCTCTACAACAGCCGCATCACGCCGATAAACACAGTTGCCGTGGACTTCGTCACCAAACTCTGCGGAAAGCCCTCGTGGGACGGACTCTCCGCTACGGAGGTGTTCTGCGGATGGGTGTTCGACGTACCCTACTGGGAAACGGTAAAGATGATAGAAATCAAGGACAAAAAAGCGCAGGAGTTGCTCGGACTGAACGACAAATGGGCTTCGTTCAATGATTTCTGGGATGAATACAACGAATACAAGCTGGAGAAACCACTGAAGGAGGCAATGAGGAAAGGCGACACGAAGATGCAGAAAAGTTTGCGCGATGCCGATGAGAAGTTCAATATCGTTCGCATGCTCTACGGCGGCGAGATGCTGAAGCTTTTCCCCTACCGCCAGGCTGACGGCAAATACAAATGGTTTGCACCCGGACAGTCCCTGGGCAACATAAATCTGGACGAGAAGGAACTCACCTTTGTTCGCAAATCGATGGACTATCTTGCCGAGAGCATCATAACGGGCGATAACTCTCGTGCAAGCGAGATAGTGAAGAAGATTTACAGTTATCAGCACGTGAAGGCAAAAGACGTGATTCCCTCTAAATTCTTGATTTACGCCGAAGTGTTCTATAACAGATTGAACACCCTTCGCCTGCCCACGATGCTCTATCTCTCCCTCTCGCTGCTGCTCAGCGTGGCGTCTACCATAGCGTTGAATCAGAAGAAAAGAAAGATTGCCTCGAAGGTAACCCTATGGCTCACCGTCATAATGTTTCTCCACACCTCACTGCTGCTCCTGCTGCGCTGGATGGTTTCTGGCCATCTGCCGATGTCAAACGGCTTCGAGACGATGCAGTTTATGGCTTGGGCAACGCTCCTGCTCACACTATTCATGGGCAAGCGTTTCATGCCAGTGAAGAACTTCGGTCCGCTACTCTCGTCGTTCGCCCTGCTCGTGGCAATGATAACCGACGGCAATCCGCAAATCACACAACTCATGCCTGTGCTACAATCGCCCCTGCTCTCCGTCCACGTGATGGTTATAATGTTCTCCTATGCCCTCTTCGGTCTTATGGCACTCATTGCCGCCGAAGGCATCTGGGCCCACCGCCGCGGCGACCTTGCCAAGGAGGATCAGCTTGCCGCCACATCCGGTTTCCTCCTCTACCCCGCCGTCAGTCTCCTTGCCGTGGGCATCTTCATAGGAGCCGTATGGGCAAACGTCAGTTGGGGCCGCTACTGGAGCTGGGACTCCAAAGAGACATGGGCTCTCATAACGATGCTCATCTACTCAGCTCCTCTCCACAGCGACTTGAAATGGCTGCATAAACCTCTCCACATCCATATCTATATGCTGTTGGCTTTCCTCTGCGTACTGATGACGTACTTTGGGGTAAATTATTTCCTTGCCGGACTACACTCATACGCTTAGTTTTTCCTTTTGTTCCCTTATGTTGCAATAACTTTTAGGGATGACAATGTAAACCTAACGATTTTGTCACAAATATATGAACAATGCGATTATCCTCGTCTTTTGTCAGACTGGGACAACCGCATTGTTTTTTTGATACGATATAAAACTAATGTTATAGTTTCACACTCTCTATTCTCAACCTTATCATTCCTGCAGGCACTCTCACCTCCACTTCTTCACCTGCCTTTTTGTTGAGCATAGCCTGTGCAATTGGAGATTTTATGGATATCTTGCCTGTCTTCATGTCGGCTTCGTGTGGACTGACAATGGTGTATTTCATCGTGTGCGAGTTGGCAAGATTAGTGATTTCCACTTCGCTGAGCAGCCCCACACAGTCGCTCTTCAGCAACGCTTTGTCTATCACCCTCGCATTCTCCAGCACCCGCTGCAGGAAACGGATTCTGCCCAACACCCTTCCCTGCTCTCGCTTTGCGGCATGATATTCAAAATTCTCACTCAAGTCGCCCTTGTCGCGGGCTTCAGAAATGGCATCTCTCACTCTAGGAAGTTCTACACGTTCGAGATGCTGCAACTCAGAGGCTATTTTGTCAAAGCCTTCCTGTGACATATATTCCATATTGTATTATCTTTGTTTCTGTTCGTCAATTTTAATGTCCAATAAATTCATTACTACTGATTGTATACAATCAGAACATATGAGGTGGTCTTCCTCCTCCGAAACCTCCATATGGGGGCATTCCTGGCCGTCCGCCAAATCCGCCACGAGGTATGTCGGATGGGTGCTTAGGCCTTCCATCCTTGTTGAAGGCATCTCTGCCTCCGAAGAGGTTGAAGCGGTATACAACGTGTATCATGGCGTAGCTACTGATATTGTTGTAGTAAGTGTCGCTACGTTGCATGGCGTTCACCGTTCTTGAGAAGTTGCTCATGTTCTGCAGAATGTCGTAGAATTGTATTGACACGCTCAGTGCATTACCCTTCAGGAAGCTTTGGCTTACCTGTGCGTTCCACACCAGTTCATTGGTATTTGCTCCGGCATCGTATCCTCTTCTGGAGTTCTCGTGCAGGTCTGTAGTGATGCTCATGTTCCAGGGCAGATAGACATTGAGGTTTGCTCCATACGAGAACTGCCATGTGTCAAGATTGCTGCCCTGCTGCAACAGGTTGCGGGTGCGCATATAGTTGAGCGAACCATCGAGGCTTACGTCGAGCCAGTCTTTTCTGTAGCCGAAAGAAAGTTTCTCTGACAGACTTGTGGTCCTCGTGGTGTTCTTCTGCGTGACATGTGTGTCTTGACTATAGAGATAACCCACATAGTTGTTGTAGTTGAACGTAGTAAACGTGTTCACGTTCCACACTCCCACAGTATCTATCGAAGTGTTGAGCATCAGGGCAGCCATTGTGTTCCAGTTGCCGTTGATGTTCTCCGGCCGCGTTGTCCTTCCACCTGTTGTTTCGTCGTATGTCACGGCATTGCTCACGGCATTTCTCGTATTGCTCCAGTTCACGAATGTCATCACCGCAGTCTGATGACCAGGTATGTAGGTGTTGTAGAAGAGTCTGAAGTTGTTGGTGAACGAAGGTTTCAGACCTGGATTACCCTTTTTAATGTTCAGTGGGTCACTGTCATCTGTTATGTCGAGCAGGTCTGCCATCTCCGGCTGCGCCGTGGTGCCTCGATAATTTATCTTGAGGGTGCTAGTCTTTGAGAACTTATATTTGAACTCGAAAGTAGGCGACACGTTGACCACATTTCTCACAGTGTCGGTGCTCACGCCTCTATACTCCTGAATGAACTTTGATGTCTGTGGTTGCACCATTACACCGGCATTGAGGTTGTATTTCTTTTTCATCACCTTCACGCCCAACTGCATTTCGTGTATGTAATTCTTGTATTCAGAATAACGACTCTGCTCCTTGTCGTAATAGTCACCTAGATTTCCGCTCAGGAGCGATAGATAGTCTGTCCAGTTGCGATATGACGACATAACGTTGCCGAAAAAGTCTTGGTCCACTCTACTGAAATCGTATGTCGTTCTGTCGCTCTTTCTGAAATTGTATGTGAACTTATAGCTGAGCTGTAAAAATACTCCTCGCCATAGCGGTTCGCTGTAAGTGAACTGCAGCTCCGTCTGCAAGTTCTTGGTCGGAGTGACGTTATACCTGTTAGTCTGGTATGTGGAGTCTGCTCCATAAATGTCTTTTATCTGATACAGATGAACATTCGACAATGATAGATTGTTGCTCTTGCCATCGGCATAACTCATGTCACCTCTAAGTGTGATGTTGCGTCCTTTGGTGCCGAGTTTTCTGTTGAGCTGAAGCATTGCCCCCGCCTTTTTCGACTCTGTGTATGAGACGCTGCGGTTCTGTCTGCTGTTCACTATTACTCCATGCTCAGCCATACTGTCGAGCGATGCCAGCGGATCGTCTCCATACGAATATGGGTTGTCCTGAAATGTTGCCGAAACTCCATTGGTCTGTGCGTCATTAGTGGAATATGAGAATGTTGGTCTGAACATGATGTTAGTCATGGAGTCTGGTGTCCATTCCATCTTGACTCTCGCATCATAACCATTGACACGCGTGAGGTTTGCAGTATTGCTGTTTGAGAACGCACCACTCTTGTTCACGAAGTTCTCCACCGCCTGTGTCTGCTGCAGGTCTCCGTTTGAGTGATTCCATCTGCCACCGGCATCGAGTTTCAGTTTGCCTTTATCCTCATAATTCATGTTGAAAGCAACCATTTTCTTGGAGTTTAACCCTTGCATCGGTGCTCTCCATCTGCCTCCACCTCCCGGGAATCCGGCATCATTTACATTGTTGGCGTTGCCGAATCCCATTATACGTACCTTCTCCTGGAATCCAGCCCCCATCAGTCTCTCGGCATACCTGCCGTGGTTGCCAATAGATAGATCTGCATTACCAAACACTCCCTTGTTCATGCCTTTCTTTATTCCAAAGTCAAGCACAGTCTCTTCCTCTCCGTCATCGATGCCTGTCACTTTGGCGAGATCGCTCTTCTCTTCATATGCCTTTACTTTTTCGATAATAGACGTTGGTATGTTTTTCATGGCGGTCTTGGTATCTCCACTCATGAACTCCTTTCCGTCGAAAAGGATCTTCTTCACTTCCTTTCCGTTTATGGTGATTTTTCCATCGTCATCGACCTGTGCGCCAGGGAGTTTTCTCACAAGCTCTTCCACTACAGAGCCTTCAGGTGTGCGATATGCCGAAGCGTTATACACGAAGGTGTCTTCCTTAAGCGTCACCTTGGCTGCCTGTCCGAGGATTGTGGCTCCTTTCAGCATCACAGCGTCAGCTCCAAAACTGATTTTCCCCATGTCGACTTCTGGTTGGGTCTGACTGACAGCAAAAGATTTGCTTATAGTATTGTAGCCCACACTCGAGAAGCGCAGTATGTATTTGCCGGGACCTTCAATGGAAAGGCTGAAATTGCCGGCGTCATCAGTGAGAACTCCTTTTACGAATGTGCTGTCGCTCTTCAGTAACTGTACTGTAGCCATCAGCACTCCTTCCTTAGTGTCACGGTCTACAAGAGTACCCGCCACTTTCATCTCCTGTGCCATAACCATCGTTACGCTAAGAATGGCAAGGAGTAACATCTTGAATCTTTTCATATTTAATATTGTATATTACTTATTAATGAAGAACTCTGTGTAACTGATATACAACACTTCATTCATATGCGGCATAGGGCCAAACAAATGTCATGTGTTGACTCAAATTTAGTTATAGACGCACAAAGCAAGCAAATGTTTAACCCAAAGCTTGGCAATTAACAAAGATTTTTTCATTTTCTCGACAGATTTTCATATTTTTGCAATTATTTACTGAACTTTCAGTGCAATGAGTGCCACCATATTCCAACGGCACGTACAAACATACATATTCTCAATACGGCAATAAAAGAAATCACAATGCAACAGGTCATTATAACCCACAAAATTGCTGATGAATTGACAAAGGCTCTTGTTTCAGGAAACTACGACAAGGTGTTCACATTTACCGACAAAAACACCCGCCTCCATTGTCTGCCAATCATCAACAGCTGCGAAGCAACACGCAACGCCTACCACATCACAATAGATGCCTCTGACACGAACAAGACTCTCGAATCAGCCGTACACGTGTGGAGGGAACTTAGCGACAACGGCTGCACACGACATTCGTGTATGGTGAATGTTGGCGGAGGCATGATAACCGATCTGGGAGGCTTTGCTGCGTCATGTTTCAAGAGGGGCATCGACTTCATCAATGTCCCCACCACCCTGCTGGCAATGGTTGACGCTTCTGTAGGAGGAAAGACAGGAATAAACTTCAACGGACTGAAAAACGAGATTGGCGTGTTCAAGGATGCGAATACTGTTTTCATTGATACGATATTTCTTAAGACTCTCGACCATCAGAACATTCTGTCGGGATATGCCGAAATGCTGAAACACAGCTTGATAAGCGACGACAAAATCTGGGCGAGACACTTGCTTTTCGATTTTGACAAACTCGACCTGAATGAACTCTCGTTGATGATAGCCGACAGTATAGAACTGAAAAGGCGCATAGTAACTGAAGACCCTCACGAAAATGGCATCCGCAAGGCATTGAATCTGGGGCACACCATTGGTCACGCCTTGGAATCATTGGCTATGCAGAAAGGCAAGACTCTACTGCATGGTTATGCCATAGCTTATGGACTTGTGGGAGAATTATTTCTTAGCTGCGCTCTGCTGAACTTCCCTACGACGAAGATGAGACAGACGACAAGGTTTGTACTCGATAACTACGGACGCCCCGAATTCTCATGCAAAGACTACGACAAACTATTCTCGCTGATGCTCCACGACAAGAAGAACACAGGCGACATGATAAACTTCACGCTACTCTCCGATGTGGGTGAAGTGAGGATAAACCAAACGGCTTCTAAAGAACTTGTCTTCGAAGCTCTAGACTTTCTGAGGGAGAGCTGATACCTTTTAACGGTCCCAATCGGTCATCAGGCCGTTCAATGTAGTATTTTAATACTTGGTCGTAGGCTTTTCCCATAACTAAATAATGCGGATACCAACCTGACACCAGGCTTAGCATCCGCATTCACACTATTCTTTAAAATCACAATTATCATTCCATCGCCACAGCAGAGCGCACACGACTCAACGTTTCCGGCGTCATCTGCAAATAGCTTGCCACATATACAAGCGGTGCTTTCATTATGACCTTAGGATTAAGTTTGCAAAGTTTCAGATATCTGTCCTTCGCACTCTCAAAGCGCAACAGGTCTGCTCTGCGCTGCGATATTATGAGACTCTCCTCCAGAATCTTCCTGTAGAGAATCTGTATGTTCACGTTATGAAGCGCCACCTCCTCGAGCCTTTTCTTGGGCAGTGCATATACGAGAGTAGGCTCCAGGGCCTCGATGACAAGTTTTGACGGTTCCTCTCTGAAAAGGCTTTCGATACTCATAACTATAGTGCCATCGGCAGCAAGATATTCAGTCACGCTCTTGTTGTTCTTGAAATAAAATTCGCGAACCATGCCACGCTCCACATAATAGATGGCGTCACTCACATCTCCAGATTCCACCACCTTTTCGCCACGTGCAAACTTCATGGGCACGAGAATACTCTCCAAAATGTCAAGCTCATCGTGTGCCATTGTGCTGTATCTTCTTGCCAGTTCCCTGGCAATGTCTCTCTTTGTCAAGGTTGGTTCTTTCATGATGACTTCCCCTCCTGTTAATTTTGTTTATATACTTATTTCATTGCAGGTTTTCCACATCCAGTCCAGGAATCCATGGCGTCAGTCGAGTTTCAGTACTGCCAGGAATGCCTTTTGAGGCACTTCCACATTGCCGATCTGCTTCATGCGCTTCTTTCCCTTTTTCTGTTTCTCGAGCAGTTTGCGTTTACGGCTCACGTCTCCACCATAGCATTTTGCCGTTACGTCCTTACGCACGCACTTGATTGTCTCGCGCGCCACGATCTTTGCTCCTATGGCAGCCTGTATAGCAATATCAAACTGCTGCCGAGGTATCAGTTCCTTGAGTTTCTCGCATATCCTTCTGCCGAAAGCCACTGCGTTGTCCTGATGGGTGAGAGTCGACAATGCATCCACCGGTTCTCCGTTGAGCAGGATATCGAGCTTAGCAAGCTTAGACAGGCGGTAACAATCCACATGGTAGTCGAACGAGGCATAGCCTTTAGAGATGCTCTTCAGCTTGTCGTAGAAATCAATTACAATCTCTCCCAATGGCAACATGAAGTGAAGGTCCACACGATTTCCACTGATATACTCCTGCTTGAGCAATTCGCCTCGCTTGTCGAGACAGAGTTTCATTATAGGACCGATATAGTTGGTATCGGTGATTATCGACGCCTTGATATAAGGCTCCTCAATGTGGTCTATCATCGTGGCATCGGGCAGTCCCGATGGATTATGCACTTCTTTTGATTCACCGTGCTTGTCGTATACCATATATGAAACGTTTGGCACGGTAGTAATCACGTCCATATTGAATTCTCTATCAAGCCGCTCCTGAACAATCTCCATATGAAGCAGTCCGAGGAACCCACATCTGAATCCGAATCCGAGGGCCACCGACGATTCTGGTTGGAAGGTCAATGAGGCATCGTTGAGCTGCAGTTTCTCAAGCGACGTGCGCAGGTTCTCATACTCTGAGGGGTCGATAGGATAAACACCGGCAAACACCATCGGCTTCACTTCCTGGAATCCATCTATGGCCTTGGCGCACGGACGCGCCACATGGGTTATGGTATCACCGACCTTCACCTCTGTCGGGTCTTTTATACCGCTTATTATATATCCCACCTCTCCTGTAGAGAGTTGCTTGCGTGGAATCATATCCATCTTGAGCACTCCTACCTCGTCGGCTGTATATTCCATTCCTGTGTTATAGAACTTCACTTTGTCGCCTTTGCTGATCTTTCCATTCTCTATCTTGAAGTATGCAATAATGCCACGGAAAGGATTGAATACAGAGTCGAAGATGAGTGCCTGCAGGGGCTTCTCCGGCTCTCCTGTGGGATGTGGAACGCGCTCTATTACAGCCTTCAGTACATCCTCCACTCCCTCTCCGGTTTTTCCGGAAGCTCTGAGAATGTCTTTCCTGTCGCATCCGATAAGTTCAATTATCTCGTCTTCCACCTCTTCCGGCATAGCCGAAGGCATGTCAATCTTATTGATTACCGGGATTATCTCGAGGTCGTGATCGATAGCCATATACAAGTTACTGATAGTCTGCGCCTGAACTCCCTGTGTGGCATCTACCACGAGTAGCGCCCCCTCGCATGCCGCAATGCTTCGCGACACCTCATAAGAAAAGTCTACGTGTCCCGGAGTGTCAATGAGATTCAGTATATAGTCCTTACCTTCGTGGTTATATTCCATCTGAATGGCATGGCTCTTGATGGTGATGCCTCGCTCCTTCTCAAGATCCATATTGTCGAGCATCTGTCCCTCAACGATCTTGATGGTATTGGTATATTCCAAAAGCCTGTCGGCAAGTGTAGACTTGCCGTGGTCGATGTGTGCTATGATGCAAAAGTTTCTTATATTCTCCATTAGGGTTTTGTAGTTACAATATATATCAATGTAGTGACGGAAAGCCGTACGGCATGTGCGTCCACAATATTTCTATTTGCAAATATACATTTTTTTTCCGACTGTCACAATGAATAATCAAGAAACTTTATTTTTATGATTAAAGTTTGGCATGTTGGAAACTTTCCGAACGGAAAAGAAGTAAAAAGACACAGGAAGGCGAAAGGAATAATCAACTACGACAACTATGCCACTGCTCCCCAATATGCCCAAACGAGTATTTTTAATATACACATATAACTATCAAAATAACAACACGTTTATATAAACAGACAAGAAGAGACTAGGAGTTCAGTTGGCAAAGTGTCGCAGTTCAGGAAACATCTTTTACAAGACATTAAACATCCCATAAATGTCTGGGCAAGGAAAACAAAGTACCTGTCAGAATACAAGAAACAACCGTTTCAGCAGGCAACAACCAATGGTTTACTAGCTGAAAACGGTTGAAAACAATTCATTAAACAGCGTCATTCCGCGTACTTGCCAATATGTCACTCCTCTACTTTACACCTATTTGCCACATCGACAACATCCATTTCATTGGTCAGGACCACCGAGGGGAAAACACGGCACGCCTCATCAAGAAGACAGGTCTCATCGGCATATTTAGAAGAATAATGGCCAAGAAGAAGGAGTCCTGCACAGGAATCGGATGCCACACGGGCAGCCTCTGAGGCAGTGGAATGATAATACTTGCGGGCATTGGCAGCATCTTTATCTCCATAAGTAGACTCATGATAAATCACGTCAACACCGTATACCAATTTGTGAAGGTCTGGCATATAGCGCGTGTCTGAACAAAATGCATACGAGAGAGGCTTGTCTGCCGGTAGGACAAGACGGGAGTTCGGAATTGTCTCGCCATCAGCGGTCGTCCAATCTTGCCCCTGTTTGATATTATTGAACTGGCTACGCGGAATCTCATAGAAATCTAGCATTTCCCTGTTGAGGTGTGGCTGCAGCGGTTTCTCCTTAAACAAGAATCCGCAACAGGGCACACGATGAGACAGAGGAACAGTGGTCACCGTAAGACTCTTATCCTCATATACGACTTCACTCCTTGTGGTTTCCAACGGATGGAACACCAATTCATACTCGAAAGTCTGGCAGAACATACGTCTCTGCAGATCGAACAGCTCCGTCATCTCCTTCGGTGCATAGATATGCAATGGAGCCGTGCGCCCCAGCAATCCGAAAGTAGAGACAAGCCCCATCAGTCCAAAACAATGGTCACCATGCAGATGCGAGATGAACACGGCGTTTACCTTGCCGAAATGGACACGGCTCTTGCGCAGCTGCAGCTGGGTGCCCTCACCACAGTCCACCATGAAAAACTTGTCGTGCACCTCAACAAGCTGTGCCGTGGTATTATGCTTTAAATTTGGCAGTGCGCTGCCACAGCCAAGTATATGAACACGAAATCTTGCCATATGCTAATGTTGCTTTACATCTCTCTTATATGCATATATTCCCTTCTGGTTTTCAAGCAGCAGAGAATCCGGGCCGAGACCATATACGCTGAAAGTGTCGGAGCTCAATACCAGTCTGCCATTGTTTATCTTCCACTCCACGTACGGGTTAGGCTCACTGTCGTCGCCTGTCACCACTCCACCTTCTTCTATCACGAAATGACGGTCTATGCTCGTCCATTTACCCATTAAGGATGTTATGTTGAGAACCGATTTGGCAAATAGCTCCCCATCGGCTGTCTTACAAGAAATCACAGCCAAATGGTCGCCGGCAAGCAATCCTCCCTGCACATTGCTGCAGGTGTCTGCACCCTCCAGCAGAAGGGAAA
>NZ_FR892623.1:127528-148194 GCF_000436015.1 Prevotella sp. CAG:592
GGAAAGAGTGTCACCCTTGTCGGTAATAAGTTCCAAAACCGACATGGACGTGCCTTCGCCACATATGCCATAAAGCGTGGAATCCGCCGCAGCATTGCTGTCCACCAGTGTTGGGGCATTGTCGCCGTCAGTCTTTTTCTTGCCATCGCATCCTACCAGAGAGGAGAATGCAAGACATACAGCAATAAACAAAAATACTTTCCTCATATTGTATGATTTATTATGTTTTCAACAATAAGACAACGGTGTTTCCGCCATCCTTTATTCATTAGACTTTGCTTCATTCCAAAGTTTATCCATCTCATCCAAAGTCATTTCCGTCAAAGGTTTACCCAATTTGATTGAATGATCTTCAATATAATTGAATCGACGTATAAACTTCTGGTTTGTCAGCTCCAGGGCATCATCGGGATTGATTTTATAAAGACGGGCTGCGTTGATGACACTGAACAGGAAATCGCCAAGTTCTTTTTTAGACTTTTCCTTGTCACCCTTCCGCAGTTCCTCCTCCAGTTCCGACATTTCCTCACGCACTTTTTTCCACACATCACCACGGTCTTCCCAATCGAATCCTACGTTGCGCGCCTTGTCCTGAATGCGGTATGCCTTTATCAATGTCGGCAGAGCATCCGGAACACCTGAAAGCACACGCTTGTTGCCATCTTTCTCTTTCAGTTTTATCTGTTCCCAGTTCTCTATAACCTTCTGTGCCGTGTCGGCATTCTGCATATCAGAAGGCTTGTCATCCTCACCATAAGGCAATGGCTTAGGTGATGAAGCACCGACCTGTGAAGGGTGGTACACATGGGGATGGCGGAATATAAGCTTGTCAGCAAGTTTGTTGCAGACGTCGGCAATGTCAAACGCACTTTTCTCCTCACCAATCTTAGCATAGAAACAGATATGGAGAAACACATCTCCAAGTTCCTTGCAAATATTCAGCGTATCGTCTTTCATGAGGGCATCGCTTAGTTCAAACACCTCTTCTATCGTATTTGTTCTCAGGCTCTGGTTTGTCTGTTTTTTATCCCAAGGACATTTCTCTCTCAACGTGTCGAGCACATCGAGAAAACGCCCGAAGGCCTCTAGTTTTTCTTCTCTTGTATGCATTTTAGTTCTTTTAAGTTTACGAGTCAACATGTGGACAAGTCGTTTGTGGAACCCATTTCCAACAATTCCAAATGAAAGGACCAAGGAAACCACCCTACTGACAGGCCATCAGTCCAAGGCTAAATCTCTCCTCTTGGTTTTCACTTGTCTCTGGTCAATTTATACGTTATACGTTTTATCAATATCATTTCAACAGCGGTAATGCCGAAGCAGTTGAGCATAGCTCCATCGTTGATGAAATCCTCGTCGAGGATATTCGAAATGGACAGATAGTCGGGAGCAGAAGAGTCTTTTCTTGACTTCAACAAATTCTCGCAATATTCGGCAAACAAGGTGGTAGCACCTGAAATGTCTTTCATGAACCACTTGCAGTAGCCTGCATTAAGTAAATCCATGTCACCCACAGTATCACTATCGAGCAGTTTGGCGTAGATTTTCGCTGCCTGTTCAAGTTTGTTCTCACCCATAAGAGTCCAAGCCAGGACTCTCTTTACATTGGCGGACTCCGGATATTTGTAATCAAGCTCATACAGTATTTTCGCAGCCTGTTCGAAATCTCCCATCTTGGAGCATACTATTGCATAGTGTAGAGCGTACGACTTATTGTCTGGCTCAAGGGTATAGAGTTTGCGATATGCATTCTCAGCCATTTTCAGGTCGTTGGAATGGAAAGCGGCTTTTGCCATTCCCCTCAACGCCCTTATGTCATCGCCCGAGAAATATGCAGCTTTCAGAAAGCATTCTTTAGCCTCAACGAAATCTCTCGACATCTCAAGATAATAGCCACCCTTCACCAGATATCCAGCTACAGAACCGTCGAACTGTAGCTTGGGCATCAGTTTGGATAACAGTATCGCTTCACGACGCGACAACAGGAAATTGCCCAACTCAACGCGTTTCTCACTTACTGCTGTGTTGTCAAAAAGAGAACAAGCCATGAAGAGCACATTATCTGTGTCGAAAGGATTGTATATCTGGTTATGCCAGCGATAGAGGCGGTAGAAGCGATATAGATCCTGAAGGGCTCTTCTGCGCAAATAGGCAGGAGTGGCCATTTCTTCATCACTCATAAATTGCTGCTTTGGCATCTCGCCATGATTCATCATTTCTATCATGTCCGACGGTATCTTGTCTATCACCGACACAACGGCAAGGGCAAAAGAATACTTGTCGCTGTCGCAGAACGGCCCTGTTGCCATCAGGTTGGTCAGAAACCTGTTGCGCTTTAGACTATCTTTCACGCGGTGAAGTTCGGGATGGTTCAAGCTGAATGGAAAGAACCAGTTTGGAAGACTATAGAAGAAGGAGAAACGCTTCATTTGTGAGAAGCCTCCGAAATAGATGTCCGCTCCACTCTTCTGCATCTCTATCATCTTCTGGAACTTGTTCTCCACTTCTTCCATCGACCTGTCGTCGGCTTCAGGATCCAGGATATCCCTCAGTTCCTGATCATTGTCTTCGATGCCAAGACGATAAGACGTGAGATTGCTGTTCTTTACCAACGTTGGCATGATGTCTCGCTGTATGATGTCGTTGTCATTTTCGGCATTCATGCAGAATACCATTTGTTTCTGCAAGTCGAGCAGGTCTCTCACCACATCATCACGAGAGAGCAGAGGCGACATTATCTGCAATTGCAGAGCAGAATCTACACCATCAGTAACCGACAGAGTCCATGCTATCAGAGCCTTCTGCTTCAGTGCCTCGTCTTTGGCTTCACTGTATATTCTGACAAGCACACGGAACTTGTTAATGTCGAAATTATTCATCACCGACAACATCATGGCACTGACGACCACTTGAGCGTCTCCTGAATCCACTGTGGGCGATAGAATAATGTCACCAATGTCACTGGCCTGTTCTTCAGTCCAAAGTTCAGAAACTACGATATGACAGAACAATGCCTGCATGAATGAATAATGAGACAAATATAGCTCATCCGCCATTTTGTCGCGTTTCTCTACCGATTCAAGCTGCAACATAGCCAAATCTGAAACGAAGTCTTCCATCTGCATCCGTATAGCCTTCTCTGAGAAAGAATTTGTCTTCACTGAGGCTCTCGAATAGGCATCCTTATAGAAATCAACGTTTCTGCGTCTATAGTCGGACCTAAGATTACGAATACCCCCCTTCAACTTGTCCAGCATATCATTGTACATAGATTCGCGCATGTCGTCCTCCACGCCTAGCTCCATGTAATGAAGCATGAGGCGGAAATTCTCCTTTATGTCCTTCACATCTTCAGAATAAGGAACATAAGGATGCGACTCTACATAGGGCAGTATGATATCTAACGCCGCTCCGAGGTCTTTGCCTTCAACTAGCCGAAGGGCTACGGAAAACTGTTTCAATTCATTCTTATCCATAACACAGACTATTTAGAGACATTACTATATTTGAAGTAATGCCTTATCATTTGAGAATAACCAGCTGCATTTTGCTTCGCGATGCGTTCCTGTGCTATTTTATAAGCACGTACAAAAGTATCTATCTGCTGTTTCTTGCGCTTATCTGACTCTACACAGGATGTGAAGAACAGTCCAGACAGGTCTTTCGAACAACTGTTACTATTCATCAACACCACACCTCCGCTTTTCTTGGCAACAGAAGCCTGCGGTTCTGTAAGCCATGCCGCGTCTATCTCGCCGTTCTGAAGCATTTTCAGGCGAATATCAACATCGTTCACCTGCACACGGAAGAACTCTTCCTTCTTTCCCTTTATGCTGTCGGACATCTTGTCGCAAAGGAAATCTGTGGCAGAAAACCTTGTCATCGCAACCAGCTTGTCTGACAGTTGGTTTATCTTAGTGACACGCGACTTTCTGTTTGCCACAAGTTTCCATTCCATTCTTGTAGACAACACCTTCTCAAAAGAAAGTCTGCCATGGTTGACAAGATATTCTATGCGTTTGTCGTCAACGAAAGCTCCATCAATCGTCTTTTTTCCCAACGATTTGTCGCAATCAAGCTGCGAAGTGTAGTGGACGAGCTTAACATCAACCCCCAAAGAGTCGAATATGCCTTCATCCAGAGCTACGAAAGCAGGCAGACAGTCGATGCGTTGCGAAACGCCAACCTTTAGAGCCAAGGAGTCTTTCGCCTTCCTCTCCATCTGGTCTTTATCTGTGGTCTTGCCACCGCCTCCAATAGAGCACCCCATAAGAATAGCTGCTACGAAGGCTCCAAAGAGTTTATTTATGTTTGTCATCATTGCCATTTACTTTATTATGAAGGATATGAAGCCAAGTTCCTCCGGTTCCAAGAATGAAGCATCACTCCACATCAGACAGATATGGTATATATAAATACAGCACAAAGATAACGCTTTATTTTGTTATGCAGAAAAATATCATTACTTTTGTCTAAAGTAATCCGAAAAATATGGCAAAAGACAAGACAATATATGTTTGCAGCAACTGCGGACAGGAGTCTCCCAAATGGATAGGCAAATGTCCGCAATGTGGAGAATGGAACTCATTCAAGGAGTTCAGAGTGGCTGCCGGACCATCCAGCGAATCTTCGTTCAAGACAAATGGTCTCGTCAGCCCCCAAACCCTCTCTGCACTGAACATAAAGGACATCTCAAGCACTGACGACCCACGAATCGATATGGAAGACGATGAACTTAACAGAGTGTTGGGTGGCGGACTGGTGAAGGGGTCGCTGACACTGCTGGGAGGAGAACCCGGCATCGGCAAGAGCACACTGTCGCTGCAAACGGTATTGGGAATAAGCAAGAAGGTGTTGTATGTAAGCGGAGAGGAAAGCGCCCACCAACTGAAGATGAGGGCACAGAGGATAAACGAGTCACCAAGCGACAACTGTCTTATATTCTGCGATACATCGTTGGAGAATATCTTCGCATGTATAAGCAATGTCAAACCGGAAATCGTGGTGATAGACTCCATACAGACCATCAGCACTTCTGACGTGGACAGTTCTGCAGGCAGCGTATCACAGGTAAGAGAGTGTGCCGCAAGATTACTAAGATTTGCAAAGACTTCGGGGACACCGATAATACTGATAGGCCACATAAACAAGGAAGGCACACTGGCTGGACCGAAAATCCTCGAGCATATCGTGGACACAGTGATACAGTTTGAGGGTGACCAACACCATATGTACAGAATTCTAAGATCCATAAAGAACAGATTCGGAAGCACATCAGAACTTGGCATATACGAGATGTTGCCCAATGGACTGCGACCAGTTTCTAATCCATCTGAACTGCTGCTCTCTGAAGATCATGAAGAACTAAGCGGAGTGGCAATTTCGTGTGCGATAGAGGGTGTGAGGCCATTTCTTGTGGAGACTCAAGCCCTCGTCTCAACGGCTGCATACGGCACACCACAACGTTCTGCAACGGGGTTCGACCAAAAGAGGCTCAACATGCTGCTGGCTGTACTAGAGAAGCGCGTGGGGTTCAAACTCATACAAAAGGACGTATTCATAAACATTGCCGGAGGACTGCGCGTAACAGACCAGGCCATGGACCTCAGCATCATAGCCGCCGTGCTTTCGAGCAATGTGGATACAGCCATAGAACAAGGATGGTGTATGGCTGGAGAAGTGGGACTAAGCGGAGAAGTGCGCCCCGTGAGCAGAATAGAACAAAGAGTATCGGAAGCTCAGAAACTCGGATTTACCAATATCATCATACCAAATCAGAATTTCCACACCTTCGAAGCCCGCAATATCAAAGGGATAAACATCATTCCTGTAAGAAAAGTAGAAGAAGCCCTAAGACATCTATTCGGATAATCAGATTTCAACAGAAGATATATCCACCAGATTTGTCACGATGGCATAGATGGTAAGACCGGCTGGGGTGTGGATCTGCAACTTCCTCGCAATGTTCCGACGATGGGTAATGACGGTGTTGGGGGCAATGCACAAATGGTTTGCAATTTCCTTATTAGTCATTCCCTGCACCAGACTCACTATCACCTCTTTCTCGCGCTCGCTCAATGCGTCCTGATTTCCAGGGTTAGTGTTTATCATGCTTGAAATTTTTGCAGACACATCATTCTGTTTCAATTTCTTCTCAAGCGTACGGATGGCAGGAATCATTATTTCTTCTTCCACGTCAGAATGTTTGGCAAGCCACTCCTCGTTATTATAAATATCACAGAGAGTGGCAGACAGCTGGTTATTGCGCAATCCATCGCTAGGCAGATATTTGATTATGATGTTTTTCAGTTCTCGCAATTTCTGGTCAGTCTGACCATGATGTTTTGAAAATGTATCAATGTCATAGTTTGGCAGCGGTTGTTTGTCGAGAAGCGACTCCACGTATGGGAAAAGGAATTTCTCCTCATACTTCATGTGCTTCTTGATTTCTTCGGCATACTCATCATATAATTTGAGTATCAGACGAGCGAGATTGTCCTTCTCGTCTAATGCTTCTACGAGTTCCTTACGTATAAAAGGCAACTGGAAATCAAGATAATACTCATGGCTGGCATGAAGATAATGCATGATAGTAGGTATAGACAATCTCGAGAAGTCATCGAAGGCCTTGTAGCCATTAATGACGAGATTAACGATTGCCAGAAATGTGTAAGTATCAACACCTTGCGCCTCGCACACCTCATTCACGGTCTTGTCTCCAAAGCCAAGATTAATACCAAAACTGCCAAGACTTTGCAGTACGTTATAGTTGTCTCTGATAAGCACGATAAGCTTATCATCGGCTTCATATAGTTTTTGACTCTTCATCTTCCACTTCCTTTATATTCAGCATGCAAAGTAAATTATTATTTTGCAATCCTGCAATAATCATTTTTAGGTATTTTTCAACTGAAAAACAGACATCCCCTATCTGATGAATGTTATACTGCTGAAGTGAAGAATTCTGCAGAGCAAGTAGCGTCAGAACTCAACTGACACCCTTGCGTTTATCTGCCTTCCAGTAAGATAGTTTGGCACGGCATACTGCTGATTGGTCACATCCGTTATCCAATAGTAAGAGTTCACGTTGTTTATACCAAACAAGTTGAGACAGTCGATGCCCAGCCATACGTTCTTGAATACAGATTTCTTTTTGTCGCTCTTCTCTCTGTCGAAAAGTCTGTAGCTCATGCCGATGTCAGCACGCTTGTATGCAGGAGCCCTGAACTGCTGCTGCGAGAGATCTCTGTGTGGAGGACCGAAGGGCAGACCGTCTGCAAACGCCAGTTTGAGCGACATTCTCCACTTGTCTGTTCCAGGGAAATAGTCGGTGAAATAAAGGTTTAAAGAATACCTTTGGTCTGTTGGCATAGGTATACTCTTGCCTTTCAGATTTATCTTGGTACTCATCACCGACAGGCTCACCCATGAGTCTGCACCAGGCACAAACTCGCCATATAGCTTCATGTCAAGTCCGAGAGCATGTCCACTGCATTGCTGGCTTGCGTCGTATACTATCTTCACGTTGTTCACGCTGTATGGCACGATGTTGCCAAGTGCCTTGAAGTAAGCTTCGGCTGTGAATTTGTATGGTCTGTCATTGAGTTTGAATTTATAGTCGTAGGCAGCGATAAAGTGTATAGACCTCTGGCTTTTTATCTTCTTGTTTAGAGTGGCGTATGTTGTCCCCTCCACTGTAGTGGTGTCTCTTAGTTCCTTGAAGAATGGTGCCTGATAGTATAATCCTGTTGCAAACCTGAATGTCACGTCATTGTTGAAAGGCGGAACTATGCTCAGCGAGAGTCTCGGACTGATTATCGTCTCACGGTTGAAGTTCCAGTGACTAAACCTTATACCATAGTTCAGTGTGAAGAACGTATGCTGTCCTGGACTCATGAATTTATATGTATCCTGAGCATAAGCCTCCAGTCTGTTTGCGTTAAGTTTGTTTCGGGCATTAAGCGAATAAATCATCTTCATGTCTTCACCGGTGTGTGGGATATTATATCCGCTGGAGTCTCGCATTTCATATTCCTTGCTATATTCGTCCACGTGTTCAATTTTGTATGCCAGTCCGGCGAGTATTTCGTGGCGTTTTGCCTTGTGAGAGAAAGCCAACTTCAGACTTTTCACATTGGCTTTCAGATAGTTGCGTGCATGTTCCATATATGTGCCCACTCCGAGATCCTCGCTCGTTTCCGTCTGTGTAAGCCAATATTGTCCCTGTATGTCGTATTTTTCCTGCTCATTGGTACTGTATGCAGAACCGATGAGCGACAGTCGTGTTTTTGCGCCAAATAGTCTTGTGATTGTAAATGTGCCAAAGTAAGTACGGAAAAGGTCTTTTTCCTTACCGTCGAAATATACTTTGAATGATTTTACGTTCTCCATCGTTCCGAAGTTGGTTTCTCTGTCAGAAGGTGTGAAATTGTAGTGATTGTCAGAGATATCGCCCATAAATTCTATCTCCCATCGTTTGTTGGGCTTATATGTGAGATAAGTCTGATAATCAAGGAAACTCGGACTATACTCTCCTTTAGTTTCAAGCGAACCGAGCAGGTATTTGTTTGTCTTGTATCTCAGACCATTGCTCCATGAGAATTTCTTGTTGCTGAATCCCACGTATGCCGATGCGCCGAGCATGCTGGCAGTGACCTTGGCTTCGAATTTCTTGGGTTGTTTGTATGTGATGTCGAGTGCTGACGACATTTTGTCTCCATATTTAGCCTCAAAGCCTCCGGTACTGAAACCGATGCTCTTCACCATGTCGGGGTTGATGATTGAGAGTCCTTCCTGTTGTCCGCTTCTCACGAGGAACGGGCGGTATATTTCCACACCATTTATATATACGCTGTTTTCGTCGAAGCTACCTCCTCTTACATTGTATTGCGACGAAAGCTCACTATGGGTTGACACTCCCGCCTGCTGCTGTATGAGTTCTTCCACAGCATTTCCGGTTGCCGACGGTGTATTCGTGGCATTCTTCACGTCGAGTTGCTCAGTAGTGCCGGTTTGTCTTCTCTTCTCCGTGATTGTCACCTCGCCCAATTCGTTGTTGTCGTCGAAGAGTTGTATGAGTAAAGTCTGCTTTCCTTTAGGTTTGCGCAGCACGCGTGTTTTGGTTTTGTAGCCCACCATAGAGAATCTCACCACCACGCTGTCTGCGGAGTTGAGATGCAGTGAGAACTCACCCTTCAGGTTCGTAAGCGTCACTCTCCCCTGTTTCACCACTGCCACTGTGGCAAGTTCCACGGGATTGTTGTTGCTGTCGGTCACTCTTCCCTGTAGGGTGAAGGTCTGCGAGAATGCGCTTATGCACACAAAACAGATTAATATCGAGAGTATAATTATCTTCTTCATATGATATATTTAACGAAAGGAAAGCCAAATTATTGTATTTGTGTAGAAATAAGTTGACGAGTGAAGCATTGTATACTCTAAATGTTTGAAGGACAAGTCTAAACAACCTGTCCTTCAATCATTTATACACTTTTGTCATTGTCAAAACAGTCAAGCCATGACTGTTATTTCTGTGCTTTTAGTGAGCTTATGCTCTCCTTCAGCGCAGCAATCTTCTCCATGCTGTCGCTCTGCTTCTTACGCTCAAGAGCCACCACTGCTTCCGGTGCGTTGGCAACGAATCGCTCATTTGAGAGTTTCTTGGAAACTCCGGCGAGGAAGCCTTCGAGATGTTTCAGCTGTGCCTCCATCTTCTCTATCTCGGCAGCCACGTCTATCATGTCGCCCAACGGCACTGCATATTCCAGCGTGCCCACCATGAAGGCTGCTGCAGTACAGTCCTTCTCTGTCACGACGTCGATGCTCGTCAGGTTGGCCATCTTGCCAACCACGCTGTCGTAGTCTTTCAAAGCGTTTTCACCTACACATTGCAACGAGAGTGTCTCTTTGTTGGCGATGTTTTTCTGGTTGCGCACTGTTCTCACTCCTGCCACGATCTGCTTCACGCTCTCGATGTCTTCGATAAGTTTCATGTCTTCGCCTGTAGGAGCTGAGATTTCCAGTTTGTCGCGCATAATTGACTCTCCGTCCTTTCTCTCGTAAATGTGCTGCCACAGTTCCTCTGTGATGAACGGCATGAACGGATGGAGCATCTTAAGCAGATTTTCAAAGAACTTGAGTGTTGCTTCATATGTGGTTTTGTTGATAGGCTGACCATATGCCGGCTTCACCATCTCCAGATACCAGCTTGAGAACTCGTCCCAGAAAAGTTTGTAGACTGTCATCAGAGCTTCTGAGATACGGTATTTCTTGAACAGGTCGTCTATTTCGGCATTTGCCTGACGCAGCTTGGCATTGAACCACTCCACAGCAATCTTGTTTGCCTCTGGCTGAGTGCCATCTGCCACTTCCCATCCCTCCACGAGACGGAATGCGTTCCATATCTTGTTGTTGAAGTTTCGTCCCTGTTCACAGAGGCTCTCATCGAAGAGGATATCGTTTCCTGCCGGTGCAGAGAGCATCATTCCCATGCGTACTCCATCGGCTCCGTATTTATCTATGAGTACCAATGGATCTGGTGAGTTTCCGAGGCTCTTCGACATCTTGCGTCCGAGTTTGTCGCGCACGATACCCGTGAAGTATACATGTTTGAATGGCATCTTTCCCTTATACTCATAACCAGCCATAATCATACGTGCCACCCAGAAGAAGATGATATCCGGACCAGTAACGAGGTCACTGGTTGGATAGTAGTATTTCATTTCTTCGTTGTCGGGATCGAGAATTCCGTTGAACAGAGAGATTGGCCACAACCATGAAGAGAACCATGTATCAAGGCAGTCGCTATCTTGCTCCAGGTCGCCGGCACTGAGGTTGGCATTTTTCTTGCGCGCCTCTTCCAAAGCCAGTTCTGCTGTCTCAGCCACCACCACGTCTTTCTTGCCTTCTTCCGTAGTGTAATAATATGCCGGGATACGGTGTCCCCACCATAGCTGTCGGCTGATACACCAGTCTTTGATGTTTTCCAGCCAATGTCTGTATGTGTTCTTATATTTTGACGGATAGAACATTATCTCGTCGTCCATCACTGGTGGCAGCGCCTCGTCGGCGAAGTGCTGCATAGACAGGAACCACTGTGTGCTGAGCTTAGGTTCGATTGGCACGTTGGTACGTTCAGAGAAGCCCACTTTGTTGTTGTAGTCTTCCACTTTCTCCATGAGTCCAGCCTCCTTGAGGTCTTTCTCTATCTGCTTGCGCACGTCCATACGGTCCATGCCCACATACATTCCTGCGGCCTCGCTTATTGTGCCGTTATCGTTGAATATGTCGATGGTCTCGAGGTTGTGTTTCAGTCCGAGGGCATGGTCGTTGATATCGTGGGCAGGAGTCACTTTCAGACAGCCCGTACCAAACTCTATGTCAACGTAACCGTCTTCAACTACAGGTATTTCTCTTCCCACCAGCGGCACTATCACGTGCTTTCCTTTGAGCCATGTGTTTTTCTCATCGTCTGGATTTATACACATTGCCGTGTCACCCATGATTGTTTCAGGGCGCGTTGTGGCAACCACAGCGTAGTAGCCTTTCTCGTCTTTGTGCATCACGTTGCCTTCGCTCTTTCTCTCCACGTCGCTTTCAACCACTCTGTATTTCAGATAGTAGAGTTTCGAGTGTTCGTCTTTGTACACCACCTCTTCGTCTGAAAGTGCGGTCTGTGCCTGTGGGTCCCAGTTCACCATTCTTGCTCCGCGGTAGATGAGTCCTTTGTTGTAGAGGTCGCAGAATACTTTTATCACGCTCTTCGAACGGGTCTCGTCCATTGTGAAAGCTGTGCGGTCCCAATCGCAGCTAGCACCGAGCTTTCTGAGCTGCTTCAGGATTATTCCTCCGTGCTCTTCTGTCCATGCCCATGCGTGCTTGAGGAACTCGTCGCGTGTAAGGTCGGTTTTCTTTATGCCTTCCTGAGCAAGTTTATTCACCACCTTTGCCTCTGTAGCGATAGAGGCGTGGTCGGTGCCAGGCACCCAGCATGCGTTCTTGCCTTCCATACGTGCCCTTCTCACCAGGATATCCTGTATGGTGTTGTTGAGCATGTGTCCCATGTGTAGTACTCCTGTCACGTTTGGTGGAGGTATTACCACTGTGTATGGTTCTCTTCCGTCAGGCTTGCTGCTAAACAGTTTGTTGTCAAGCCAATATTCATACCATTTCGACTCCACGCTTTGTGGATCGTATTTGCTTGCTAATTCCATATATTATGTCGTTTTGTTTGCTTTATTTTCTTGTTGTTTGCTTCCTAATCCATTGCCGCTATTTCTTCTTTGCTTTTGCATAAGCGCAATAATTCTGCAAAGTTAATCCTTTTTCTCTATATGGGCAAGATTTGGTATTTTTTTGTTGAGGAAGGTTTTCACTGAGCGTTGCCGGGATGTGTGCCAACTTGTCTGCTATTCCAGTCTGAATTCGCCGGCGAGAGCTGCGACGGATGGGAATATCATGTTTGCCCCTTCTGCCAGCAGTATGGAGTCGCGCAATGGACCTGTGTTTACGGCAATGGTGAACACATGGGCTGCCACTGCTGCACGTACTCCGAGTGGGGCGTTTTCCACCACTATGGCCTGCCATGGTTCTACTCCTGCCTTCTGCAGTCCTTTCAGATAAGGTTCTGGATCTGGCTTGCCTTTCTCCACATCATTTGCACATACTACGAGGTCGCGGTTTACAAGTCCCTTGAGGTCGCGGTCGAGTTTGTCGAGGAGTGTGTGCTGCGCACTGCCAGTCACTATCACGATCTTCAGCCCAGAGGCTTTTACCTTTTCCATAAGTTCTTTAATGCCTGGCATCAGCGATGGTGTGGGACAGGCGTTGAAAGCATCCGATTTTAGTTTATATATTTTTTGGGCTTCCTTTTCTGATATGTTCTCGCTGCGCTGCTTACTGAAGAGCTGCTGTATGGTTTCCACTCCCCTCATCCCCTCGTAGCGGTATGCGTCTTCTGGCGGCATTTCTATGCCTATTGACTGCATGGCGGTGTGCCAACTGCGGGCATGGTATGGCATGCTGTCGTAGATTACGCCGTCCATGTCGAACATTACCGCCTTGGGCTGGAATTCGAGATAGCCGGAAGTTGCAAGATACTGTGATATAAAATTCTGAAACATGATGGATGTGGTTTTAAAAAGTTGACGAGTTGACGAGGAGTTTTGCCGCTTCTGATTGCTGTCAGCAGTCAATAGGAACCTCCTTGTCAACTCGTCTGCCTTTCTACTTATCTATTCCGTAACTTGTCAACTCGTTTACTTGTTTACTCGTCAACTCGTTTACTTGTCAACTTACTATCAATACTCAAATACTCCGAATTCCGACTTGATGGTAAGGCTCTTCTTGCCTTCCTCTATGTGTCCTACTATCTGTGCATCGATGTTGAAGCTCTTGCTCAGCTCTATCACCTTGTCGGCAATTTCTGGTCGCACATAGATTTCCATGCGGTGTCCCATGTTGAACACTTTGTACATTTCCTTCCAGTCGGTGCCGCTCTGCTGCTGAATGGTCTTGAAAAGTGGTGGCACTGGGAACATGTTGTCTTTCACCACCTTACAGTTGTCATTCACGAAATGTAGCACCTTTGTCTGCGCTCCTCCCGTACAATGCACCATTCCGTGGATTTCCGGCCTCAGCTCGTCGAGCAGTCTCTTTATCACTGGGGCATAGGTACGTGTTGGCGAGAGCACTAGTTTTCCGGCATTCACCGGACTACCCTCCACTTCGTCGTCGAGTCGCTTTGCGCCACTGTATACAAGTTCTTCAGGAACGGCGTGGTCGTAGCTTTCCGGATATTTCTCTGCCAGGTATTTTGAGAACACGTCGTGACGTGCGCTGGTCAGTCCGTTGCTTCCCATTCCTCCGTTGTATGAGGTTTCGTATGTAGCCTGTCCGCATGATGACAATCCTACAATTACATCGCCCGGACGTATGTTTGCGTTGTCTATCACGTCGCTGCGCTTCATTCTGCAGGTCACGGTAGAGTCCACGATGATGGTCCTGACGAGGTCGCCCACGTCTGCAGTCTCACCTCCTGTAGGATATATTCCTATTCCCATCTCGCGCATCTGCTGGAGAAGTTCGTCTGTACCGTTGATTATTGCCGAAATTACTTCTCCCGGCACAAGCATTTTGTTTCTGCCTATGGTTGAAGATACGAGGATGTTGTCCACGGCTCCCACGCAGAGCAGGTCATCGGTGTTCATTACGATGGCGTCCTGGGCTATGCCTTTCCATACAGAGAGGTCACCGGTCTCCTTCCAGTACATATACGCAAGCGATGATTTTGTGCCGGCTCCGTCAGCGTGCATGATATTGCAGTATTCGGGGTCGCCTCCGAGCACGTCGGGTATTATCTTGCAGAAAGCCTGCGGGAATATTCCTTTGTCGATATTCTTTATGGCGTTGTGCACGTCTTCTTTTGCTGCGCTCACGCCACGCATCATATACCTGTTTGATTTATCCATCTTGTTCTTGTTTTATATTTGCTTAATAAATGGAACTTAGCCTGTTCTCACACTTTGTCTTTGCCATGCCAGAAGTCCCAACTTGCGAAAGCCTGCAGGAGCAGCATTTCCAGTCCGTTCTTCGTCATTGCCCCTTGTTCTTTACCTTTCTTCATAAAGAGTGTTTCGTCGGGGTTGTAGAGCAAGTCGTAGAGCAGGTTGTGGCTGTCCATGGCTTCGTATGGCAGGTCCGGGCATTCATCGGTGTGGGGATAGAGTCCGCATGGTGTGCAGTTCACTATCACGTTGTATTCCTTCACCACCTCAGGTGTCACATCTTTATATTGTATTGTTCCCGGGCGTTCGAAACGGCTTACGAGCAGCGTTTCCAGCCCCAATGACTTCAGTCCGTAGTTTACGGCTTTCGACGCTCCTCCTGTGCCGAGTATGAGGGCTTTTTGGTGGTGGCTTTCCAACAGCGGCTCTATGCTCTTCGTGAAGCCGATGACATCACTGTTGTATCCCCTGAGGAATGTGTCGTCGCCTTTGCTCTCCACCCGTATCACATTGACGGCGCCTATGGCTCTTGCCTCCACGCTGACATAGTCGAGGAAGCTCAACACCTTCTCTTTGTAGGGTATAGTGACGTTGAGTCCCTTGAGTTCAGGATTCGTCGCCAGCACCTCGGGCAGGTCATCGATTGTCTTGATCTCGAAGTTTATATACTCTGCGTCTATGTCTTCATTCTGGAATTTCTCGTTGAAGAAGCTCTTGGAGAATGAATGCACGAGAGGATAACCGATTAGTCCATACTTGTCCATAAGTCATTATTATTTTATTGCTGTATAACATGTGCAGATTCCAAACGTAAGACGTTTGAAACCGGCGGTGCTGAATCCTGTTTTCTTCAGTATTTCCACCATCACCTCTCCTTGCGGAAAGGCTTCTATGGTGGCTATGAGATACTTGTATGCGCTCTTGTCTCTTGATATCATGCGCCCGTAGAGGGGGAGTAGCGTGTGTGAGTATAGCGTGAAGAGCTGCTTCACGGGGAAGTGTACGGGTCTTGTGAGCTCTATCACGCAGAGTGTGCCTCCGGGCTTGAGCACTCTGTACATCTCTCTCAGTCCAGCTTCGAGGTCCTGGAAGTTCCGTATGCCGAATGCTGCCGTGACCACGTCGAAGCTTGCGTCTGGGAATGTCATCGAGAGGCAGTCTTCTCTCTGGAAACTTATCACATCCTGCAGGGCTGCCGCTTTCACTTTTTCTCTTCCCACCTGCATCATGCCCTCTGAGATATCGATACCCACCACTTTGCCCGGTTTGAGTTTCCTGGCTTCCAGTATGGCGAGGTCGCCGGTGCCTGTCGCCACGTCGAGTACAGAGTCAGCGGAACGGACAGCCTGCAGTTTCCTGACCACGTGGTTTCTCCAATACTTGTCTATGCAGAAGGAGAGACGGTGGTTCAGCGTGTCATAGGAATGTGCCACGGCATCGAACATCTGCTCGACTTGCGCTGTCTTCTGACCGCTCTGCTCGTATGGGTTTATCTTTTCCTGTCCGTACATTATATTTTTGACGCGTGTGGTATTTGGGGGATGTGTATGTTATTTCTTGTATGCAGCGAGCCACTCTGCAACGTTGCGCTCTATTCGTGCCGCGATGTCGCCTGTCTCGGCAGCCTTGTCGAACTTCTCGCCTGTGATGTGCTCGTAGAGCTCGATGTATCTGTCACTCACGCTCTCAGCGTATTCGTCGGTGATTTCAGGCATCACCTGTCCCGGCTCGTTCATGAAGTTGTGTTCGATAAGCCACTGGCGTACGAACTCTTTCGAGAGCTGCTTCTGCGGTTCGCCATTTGCGAATTTCTCCTCGTATCCGTCGGCATAGAAATAGCGGCTTGAGTCTGGCGTATGTATTTCGTCGATCAGGTAGACCTTGCCGTCGCGTTTTCCGAACTCGTATTTGGTGTCAACGAGGATAAGTCCGTGCTGGGCTGCGATTTCCTGTCCGCGGGCGAAGATCTTTCTCGTATAGTCTTCCATCACGGCGTAATCTTCTGCGCTAACAATACCCTGGGCGATGATTTCCTCCTTTGAGATGTTCATGTCGTGTCCCTCGTCGGCCTTAGTGGTCGGTGTGATGATCGGCTCCGGGAAGCGCTGGTTCTCTTTCATTCCGTCGGGGAGTTTCACTCCGCACAGCTCGCGGCAGCCTTTCTGGTATTCGCGCCATGCCGAACCAGTGAGGATGGAACGTATGATCATCTCCACTCTGAAGCCTTCACACTTCAGACCGACGGTGACCTGTGGGTCTGGAGTCGCCAATTTCCAGTTTGGACAGATGTCGTTTGTATGGTCAAGGAATTTTGCTGCAATTTGGTTGAGCACCTGACCTTTGAAAGGGATTCCCTTTGGCAGTACTACGTCAAAAGCAGAGATTCTGTCTGTGGCGACCATCACGATGAGGTCGTCGCCGATGTTGTAAACGTCGCGTACTTTTCCATGATATACGCTCTTTTGTCCTTCAAAATGAAAATCAGTGTTTGTTAATGCTTTCATTACTTTATGTTTATTAAAAGTCAGATAAATCTTTGTCGTTATCGCCAAAGTGATAATTGCCTGCAAATGTAGTTATTTTAAACATAACGGACAACATTGCAGTTGAAAAATCATCATTCTTTCTTCGATTTGTCGAATTTCTCGTATGCCTTTACTATCTTGGTGACTAGCTTGTGGCGCACAATGTCGGTCTGTGTCAGGTTGACCACCGAGATACCTTCCACCCCGCCCAGGATACCGAGCGCCTCGCGCAGTCCGCTCTGCGTGCCGCGCGGCAGGTCCACCTGCGTCATGTCGCCGGTGATTATCATCTTGGCGTTCCATCCCATGCGGGTGAGAAACATGCGGAGCTGTGCCGAGGTGGTGTTCTGCGCCTCATCGAGTATCACCACGGCGTCGTTGAGCGTCCTGCCTCGCATGAAGGCGAGCGGGGCTATCTGTATCACGTGTTTCTCCATCATCTCCTGGAGCTTCACGGCGGGTATCATGTCTTCGAGCGCATCGTAGAGGGGCTGCAGATAGGGGTCTATCTTGTCTTTCATGTCGCCCGGCAGGAATCCGAGCTTCTCGCCTGCCTCCACGGCGGGGCGCGACAGGATTATCTTCTTCACGTTCTTCTCCTTGAGTGCCCTTACGGCGAGCGCGATGCTGAGATAGGTCTTGCCGGTGCCGGCAGGACCCACGGCGAAGATCATGTCGCTCTTCTCGAAGGCTTCCACGAGCTGCTGCTGGTTGGCGCTGCGGCTCTTGATGGGCTTGCCGGAAATGTTGTAGACCACCACACCCGAGGAAGAGTCGTCGGCGGCAGGTCTGCCCTTCACGATATTCAGGATGTCTGCTTCGGCGATGGAATTGTATTTTAGGATGTGAAGACGTATCTTCTCTGCCACTTCCTCGAATGCTGCCATCTGCTCTTCGTCGCCCAACACTCTCACCACATTGTCCCGGGCCAACAGACGCAGCTTGGGGAACAACGACCTTATCATCTGAAGATGAACGTTGTTGCTGCCGTAGAACACCACGGGATCTATGTCTTCCAAAACGATATGCTTTTCTATCACCTATATAAATTTTATGAAATGTTCCGCAAAGTTACAACATTTTTATCATCCGCCGACATATTAAACGACAAATTTCCATTACCTTTGCAAAATTAAAAGTTGACGAGCTGGAAAAGCCAGCAAAAAAGAACTACATAATGCAAGACATGAAAATTACAAAGAAACAATATATCCTCGCATTCTTCACCATCGTGGCCGTGCTTGCCATCATCCGCTGCACATCTCCGAAAATAGCGGAAGGCGGAAGCAAAGAGGAGATGATGCCGGGCGACACTCTCGCCACACCGACGGCAACGGCTCTTGCCGACGACGTAGAGAAGGGCGTCAAGGCTGAAATACGTTTCTTCGACGAAAAGGGAAACATCGTGAAGAACCGCATATACAGCGTACCGCGCTTCTGCGACGCCTTCCCCGACAGCAACAACGTGCAGCTCGCCTCTGCCAAGGAGCATGGCGTGAAACCGGTATTGAACAGGGCCGACGCCGAGAAGAGACACAAGGAACTGGTGTATATCGGAGCCAACCCGTTCTTCTGCGTCGACAAGCTGAAGAGAAGTACGCCATATCTCGTGCCACGAGCCGCAAACCTGCTGGGCGACATCGGACAGTCGTTTATGGACAGTCTGGCAATCAAGGGAATCCCGCTGCACAAATGTATCGTGACAAGCGTATTGAGGACGCGCGAAGACGTGGAAAGGCTCAGGACCACCAACAGAAACGCCACAGAGAACTCATGCCATCTCTACGGCACCACATTCGACATTTGCTACAACCGCTACACGAGGGTGAACGACCCGGAAGGGAAACAAATGAAGGCCACGGGCAACGACACCCTGAAATGGGTGCTCAGCGAGGTGCTGCGCGACATGCGCGTAGCAAACCGCTGCTATATTAAATATGAGGTGAAGCAGGGGTGCTTCCACATCACCGTGAGATAAAACACGCCCATTTCCGCAATGCAAACGGGATGTTTACGATTTTATTTGAGCCATTTGGCATCTGCAAAACGGCAGTATGGAAGAGAGAACTGCACGACAAACGTCTGCCCGACGGAAACGGCCAGCAATGACTCCGGCGCCCTTGTATGCCGGATTTGTTGCATTGTTGCATGTTGCTTTAAGGTCTTTCCGACATGCGGATGCCTTTATTTATATACAAACATTTCCCAAAATATTTTTCTAATACCTTGGAAAGTGCTTAATGCAACATGCAACAATGCAACATTTTCACCCAAATATCAATTGGAGGAACCAAAGAAAGAGAAGACGGACGTTTAGAAAAATTATACATTCAACATTCTTGGAATTGAAAAATAATCCATATATTTGCAAGGACAAAGAATAACGACTAAATAATACGACAATGGACAAAATCAAAGTAGCGACAATCGGACTATGTGCAGCGGCAATCGTGAGCTGCGGAAACAATACAGGCAACGGAGCACTAATCGGAGCAGGAGGCGGAGCCCTCGTGGGAGCGATAATCGGAAAAGTGGCTGGCAACACCGCAGTGGGAGCTGCGCTGGGAGCTGCCGTGGGAACAGGAGCCGGAGCGCTCATAGGCAAGCACATGGACAAAGTGAAGGCTGAAGCCGAGGCGGAACTGAACAATGCAAAGGTGGAGGAAGTGACCGACGCCAACGGACTAAAAGCGGTGAAGATAACATTCGACTCCGGACTGCTCTTCCAGACAAGTTCAGCTGACCTGAGCCAGGCAAGCAAGACAAACCTGACAGATCTGGCAAACCTGATGAAGAAATACAACACCTGCGCAATCGACGTATACGGACACACCGACAACCAGGGATGGAGAAACTGCACAGCCGCAGAGAGCGACAACAAGAACATGGCGCTGTCTGAAAGCCGTGCACAGTCGGTGGTCAACTTCATGAAGAGCAACGGAGTGACAGCTTCACAGTTCAAGAACATCACCGGAAAAGGAAGCACAGCGCCTGTAGCTTCAAACGAGACAAAACAGGGACAGCAGCAGAACCGCCGCGTGGAAATATACATGTATGCAAGCGAGGAAATGGTGAAGGAAGCACAGCAGGGAACACTGAAATAAACGGAAACCTATAATAGATAGGACTATGAGAGTTTCCTTCGTTTACTCGTCAACAAAACAAGAAAAATGAAAAAACTGGGTATTATTACCAAGATAATACGATGGGTGGTGGTAGCCTTCTTCGGCTCCACCATTCTTGTTGTAGTGCTATACAGGTTCCTGCCCGTATACTACACTCCACTGATGTTCATCAGATGTTTCCAGCAGGCAGCAGAAGGCGAAACAATGAAGATGCACCACCACTGGGTGTCTATCGACAAGATATCGCCACACATGCCCGTGGCTGTGATGGCAAGCGAAGACCAAAGATTCCTGCTACACCACGGGTTCGACTACAAAGCCATTGAGCAGGCTGCAATACACAACCTCTCGAACAAGAAGAAGCACGGAGCAAGCACAATAAGCCAGCAGACAGCCAAAAACGTGTTCCTTTGGCCAGGGCGCTCGTGGGTGAGAAAGGGATTCGAAGCATACTTCACGGTGCTCATAGAATTCATGTGGAGCAAGCAGAGGATAATGGAAGTGTATCTGAA